>JBKCTJ010000001.1:0-4351 GCA_046318875.1 Pseudobdellovibrionaceae bacterium
GATCTACCAAGGGGGAAAGATCTTCAGGCTTAGAATGTTCATTCAGCAGATGGTATTTCCTTTGACCAATTTGATGAGCTTTCAAAAGTGTCGAAGTTTCTTTCGTAGATTCACAAATTATATTTTCACATTTTCGTAAAATATCTAAGGCCCGCTGGGAAATCTCGTTTAAGTCACCGATGGGTGTCGCAACCAAATAAAGCATAATTATTTATTCTTTTTCTTTGGATCAATATTCATGGAAAAGTTTTTAATTTTTGTTAAATGATGAGGTGACTGTTCCAAGCCAGCGTGAGTGGAATCAAAAAAAACAATTTCAACTTCAGGTAAAGCTTGATGAACCAAATTCACATTGACGGGTTCGTTTTCAAAGAACCAAATCTTTTGATATTTTTTTGAGGGTATATCTAAAAACCAGTCTCGTTTAAACGATCCGTCATTCATCTCTTTATTCGGCTTTAAAACAAGTTTTGACTGGACTTCATCTAAAGGAAAATTCCATCGATGCAAGACTTGGCGTGATCCTTCACCCATGCGGTGGACATCTCGACCTGTGAGATAAAAAATATCCGATCCCACAGCTGCAACTTTTTGTAAGAAATCCACTGCGCCATCATAGGGAATATCGTATTCGAGATAAGAGTTGGAAAAAAAGTGCTGTTTCCAGAAGTTTTTAATTGCTTCCTGAAAGTCAGTTGAAGCTTCAGTCAACCCCGAGCGGAGCAAAGCATTTTTGAAACCCCAATCTGTGGGTTCCGTCTTTATTTCTGGAAAAAATTTCACTTCGCTGGGAAAAAGATTTTGATGGTGGGGATCGTTGGCAAAGTCCCTTAAAATTTGCTGTATCCTTGGACTGACATCAAAAAGGGTTGAATCAAGGTCAAAAACCAAGCAAGTCCGTCCATTTTGGTCATGGATTGCAGCAATCTTAACTAAAATCTGATCAAGGAAGTCCCGAGTGCTTGTCACCCAAGTAGTCTATTCAAGTTCGGGTCACTTGAACAGGGATGATGCTTCAAAAGTCTTTTCTTGGCCTCGTGCAAAAAACTTGTTATAGATGCACGGGTTTTCAAAGAGGGCAAAATTATGCGAATGCGATCTCAAAAAGCGTTTATTCATTTTATGTTAATCATTGTCATTTTTATTGCGTACGCAATGACAGCCTGTACGAAAAAAAGTGCGGAATTAGGGACTGAAGCAAATCCGATCAAACTGTATTTCGTTCCCTCAGTGGATGCGAAAGTGATCGAAATGAACTCGAAAACCTTCAAAGACTATTTAGAGAAAAACACTCCCTACAAATATGAAATTTCAATTCCCCAGTCTTACATAGCCGTTGTTGAATCCTTTGGAACAAAGCGAGCCGACATTGCAGCTTTGAATACTTTCGGTTACGTGCTTGCCCATGAAAAATACGGAGCTGAAGCTCGCATCACAGTCATTCGCCATGGTTCTTCAACTTATCAGTCTCAGTTCATCGCCCGAGCAGACTCTGGAATTAATAAGATCGAAGATTTAGCTGGTAAAACTGTTGCTTTCGTCGATGCAGCTTCAACTTCTGGATATTTACTTCCAATGAAGACATTAAAAGATAAAAAAATTGAACTGAAAGAAACTACTTTTGCATTCAAACACGATAATGTTGTTTCTATGGTTTACCAAAAGCAAGTGGACGCTGGCGCAACATTTTATTCTCCTCCTGCTGATGGAAAAATGGAAGATGCGAGACGATTGGTGCTGACTCAGTACCCGGATGTTGAACAAAAAGTAAAAATTATTGATCTGTCGGTTGCGATTCCAAATGATCCAGTTGTTTTCAGAAAAGATTTGCCTGAAGAAATCAAAAAAAATGTCACTGACGCATTTATCAAGTTTGTCGGCACTGACGAAGGTAAAAAAGCATTCAAAGAAATCTATGGTGTCACTGAATTGAAAACCGCAACAGACCAGGATTACCAATCCGTCAGGGATATGCTCACAGCCCTGGGTAAATCTGCAGATCAGCTGATGAAGAAATAATGAAAATGAAAGACCAAGCGAACATCCTTTCGGTTAAAAACCTGGTGAAAACATACCCCAACGGAGTGAAAGCTTTAAAAGGGGTTAGCTTCGATGTGAAAAAAGGCGAGTTCCTTGTCATCATCGGATTGAGTGGTTCAGGTAAATCAACTTTATTGAGATGTATAAATCGGCTTCATGATCCAACTTCAGGTGAAATTATTTTCGAAAATCGTGATGTTGCCTTTGTGGAAGGGTCTGAAGTACGCAAACTGCGCAGTCAAATCGGGATGATCTTTCAGCATTTTAATTTAATTCCTCGACATACAGTTCTAAGCAATGTGCTGATGGGAAAACTTGGTACTTTAGGAAGTTTCACAAGCATTTTTGGATTATTTCCAAAAGCTCATCTTGAGCTTGCGATGAAGTATTTGAACCTGGTGGGAATTGGCGAGAAAGCAAAAATTCGCGCTGATCAGCTCTCTGGAGGCCAGCAACAGCGTGTTGCAATTGCTCGCGCCTTAACTCAAGATCCAAAGATTTTACTTGCAGACGAGCCTGTGGCCAGCCTCGATCCTGCCACATGCCACATTGTGATGGACTATCTTCAAAAGGTGAATCAGGAGTTGGGATTAACAATAATTTGTAACTTGCACTTCTTAAGTTTGGTCCGCCAGTATGCCACTCGAGTGATAGCGCTTAAAAGTGGGGAAATCGTCTACGAAGGTGATCCGAAATCAATTGATGATGCATGGTTTGAAAAAATCTATGGTCAAGGCGCAAAGGAAGTCCATGTCAACTAGCTCTTCATCTCAGAATTCGAATGGACTGATGAAAGGTCTGTTCTTTGACGGTTTTATTTTTTCTTTTTTTGCATTAGTGACACTCACTTTGGCTGTGCAGCCCAATGAAGAGCAAATGCTAAGACTCGGTTTGAACAGCTTAATATACCTGGGACTTTTTATTGCAGGATCAGCAGGTGCTTTCCTCTTGAAAAAAATCAAAGTTCACACTCTCGGGCAACAACTCTTTGAACCTGCTTATCTAAGGGCTTCACAGGAAGAAAAGCCTCTGTTGAAATCTTTTTGGGGTTGGCAGCTCTTAACTTTTCTTTTTGTGACCTTTGTTGTCGGATTGGTTAAGACCAAATTTTCGATTTATGAAATTACGGATGAAGACGGATTCGCGGGTGCTGTCAGGTTGTTTCAAGGTATGTTGAACCCAAATTTCGATATACTTCCTCGAGCTGTTTTAAATGTGATTGAAACAATCTTTATGGCGTTCATTGCCACAATTTTGGCGATTCCTTTTGCCTTCATTCTGAGTTTTTTATGCGCAAAAAACATTATGAATGGTCCCTTTGCTTTTCCGATTTACTTGGCACTGAGGACTTTACTGAATTTGATTCGTTCGATTGAAGCCTTGGTTTGGGCAATTATATTTTCAGTCTGGGTTGGAATTGGACCCTTCGCTGGAATGTTGGCTTTAATGATCCATTCCATAGCCTCACTAGCGAAACAATACTCAGAAATGGTTGAAACAGTGAACGAGGGGCCAATTGAAGGCATAGCTTCAACTGGGGCCACTCAATTGCAGGTGATTTGGTTTGCCATAGTTCCCCAGGTTATTCTCCCTTATATTTCATTCACTGTTTATCGGTGGGATATCAATGTTCGTATGGCAACCATCATTGGACTTGTCGGCGGGGGAGGAATTGGAACCATGCTCATCCTGTATCAAGGACAAGCAATGTGGTCTGAGGTGGGTTGTATTATTTTAGTCATCGCTTCAGTGGTGTGGGCCATGGATCAAGCTTCGGCGCTGATCAGAGAAGCCTTAAAATAATTATTTTTTTGCTTGCCGCACTCAGTATGCCAAAACCGATCTGCTGCTGCTCAATACGCAATGATCCACGGATCAAACCATCCACACGACCAAATAAGCCATCAACTCGCCGAGCTGATGAAAAAATAAGCCCTTAACTACCCACG
Organism: Pseudobdellovibrionaceae bacterium; assembly: GCA_046318875.1. GTDB lineage: Bacteria > Bdellovibrionota > Bdellovibrionia > Bdellovibrionales > Bdellovibrionaceae > JBKCTJ01. The sequence goes on from JBKCTJ010000001.1 coordinate 3,990, forward strand.
GAGCGATTTTGTCTTCCCATCACTTCAGACTCTGGCTAGCATAATAGAAACAATTCAGGAGGAAGCATGTCTCGAAAAGCAATGGTCTCTTTCATTTTTTCTAGTTTATTTGTTGTTCTGTTCTCTGTTCCATCATTTGCATTAAAAGTTGGTGATGTTGCACCTTCAGTTGAAAATTTAAAGCACAAAATGATGTCCGGTGAATTGGTTCCAGACACTTTATTGAGCGTGAATCAAAACGGCCAATATTTGGTCATGGAATTTTTCGCTACAACTTGTTCAGCATGCACTGAAAATTTACCCTTACTCGCTGAAATCAAAAACCAATTTACAAACCAAGTCACTTTTAAATTGGTTGCCAT
>JBKCTJ010000002.1:0-3822 GCA_046318875.1 Pseudobdellovibrionaceae bacterium
CATTTAAAAAATACAAGAGGGAGAGGATTTTTGTTTTTTATGTTCGATTGGGCGAAATAAATCAAATCAACTTGTCGCTGCAAAAGCTTCTGATTCGAATGCCACTCAATGTGTCGTGATCGAACAAAATTCACAAAATCCTGTTTTGATACCGTATTTTGATTCTGTATCTGCGAGATGATTTGCACTCGCCATCTGTTTTCTTATTTACCAGCGACGCCTGGATTGCGGCCTTCGTTGATTTCTTCAAGGTTTGTTAAACCATCCTTGTCGGAATCTAGGTCTCGAATTTGTTCCCAAACAAGCTTTATGTTATCTGCTCCAACATTTTTTCTAATTTGCACAAAATCTTGTCCAAATAAATTCATAGAGAGATTTTGGCTTGAATGGCAGTTTTGGCAGCGAACAACATTTAGTTTTCCTTGTGGAAATCCAGATCCCAAAATCGACATGTAGCTTGGTTTTGCATTGGCGACTGAAGCTAAAAAAGCAGAAAGCACAAGAATCTTAAACATGGTGTCCCCTTGGGTGGCTTGGTTCACAGTCTATGGTATGGGATAACTTAAGGTTGTCATGAAAGCAAGACCTCGGGTCTTGAACGTGCATTTTTTCTTTAGATTTGTAATTTTTGGATCACTAAATAAAAAGACTATTTAGTCTGTAAAAAGCTTGGACAGGCATGATTTGTCTTATTTTCATGGAAATTCGAATTTGAATCGATTCGGAGTAACTTCATTTTTTTAAAGTGGCCGTCAATTCGCTTCTTTAAAAAAACATTAACCAATCTATTCATCCGTCCTGTCATAAGAGCAAGAGGCGCAAGGATGCGCTGATCGAGGCCGGAGAAGTTCGGCTCAGGGCTAAGATGGCGATTTCAATTTGAAGTATTTCTAGATCTCTCCTTGGGTTAGGTGGTTCCCCAACGAAGGTCGTGCGGAGCGAAAGCTCCGCTTTTTTTGTTTTAAACAAAGAGCTAGACTACTTGATCTGAAGCTTAGTTCCGAACTGCAGTCATGGAAAAAGCTCAATGTTTATGATGTGTTTCAATCTTTGGTGTCCAGGATCGTTTTTAAAAATAATTATAAAATCCACGAATCGGGGACAGCCGATGGAATACACGACTCGGGTTTTTGTACAAATCTGATGTTGTGCCTTTTATGTGATAACTCCGCAGTTATTTTTTATGTGGATCCAAAAAGTGACAAAGAGTATTTTCACTGTGATCATTGTGATCTGCGTTTTTTAAATCCAAAGTTTCGATTGGAAGCTGAAGCGGAAAAAGCCCGATATCAAGCTCACACCATTGATGTCTTAGATGTCGGGCATCAACGCTTTGTGATGCCGATGGTTGAAACTGTTCTAAAGAAGATAACTCCAAGGCAAAAGGGATTGGATTTTGGCAGTGGTCCCGATTCAGTCTTGTCATATTTACTGACTTCAAGGGGATTTCAAATTGAGCAGTATGATCCTTATTTCAATCCAAAAACTGAATGTATAAATAAGATTTACGATTATATTCTCGCCACTGAAGTCATCGAACATTTTTATAATCCTGCGCAAGAATTTATAAAGCTAAATCAAATGCTTCAAGCCAAGGGTGCTTTAGGTATAATGACTTTGTTTTTTCATGATCAAATTGATTTTTCGTCTTGGCATTACAGAAATGATGCAACCCATGTTTGTTTCTATTCGAAAAAAAGCATCCAGTGGATTGCTGATACATATCAGTTCGAAAAAGTTGAATTTATAGATTCTCGAACAATTTGGATGGTGAAGCCATGAAAAAAATTCTACTCGTCGGGGCTGGCCATTCGAATATTCAGCTATTGCATGCTCTGTCCAAAATGATGTGAGAATTTCGTAAAGAAGCCTCCTTGCTTCATTCAGTCAAAATAAAAAGAATAAAAAAAGTAGGGCACTCTGATAAAGTACTTTTATTGAACTAAGTATCTGCTGAATACGGCAAGAAAAAAGTGTCAATAAGTTCAACACGCTGTTTTCCACAACTCAGCAACGGTTCATTGTTAATTCTTTAGTCATTTATTTACTTTCTAATCAAATAAAACATGTTTTAACATGGAATATTTTTCGCAGTTTATTAAGTCGAAAGATCGTTCAGGTTTGAATAAAGGGCAATCAAGCTCACAAGCAGTGAACGGTATCAAAATTTGCAACGGTTGCAAATTCTCGTAAAGGAATAAAACAATGCGAAAACATTTTTTCCTCATCTTGGTCTTTAGTCTTATGAGTTTTTCAACGACAGTTTACGCATTACGTTTTGAAAAATCTTTTGCCCTTGAAGTGAATCAAGACCGCCAAGAAACAAGACTGTACATGCCAAAGATCAGTTCACAAGATAACAACTATCAATTTCACCATTTTCTAGACCTTGATTTATTACGAACCAAAGGGATCATTCAAGTCGCACTTTTGGTGTGTTACGGCAACCAAAGGCTGTCGATGCATCTGGCTGAAAATTCAAGTGTTGGTGAGCAGTCAGTTGGGTCGATCATGGTTATTTCCACGGTTGGTGGAGTCACATTTCAAAATTTAAATTGGTTGATCAGCAGACTACCAGAAAACCTGGCTTTAAATCTTCGTCACAATATGATGCGGAATCAAGAATTGTTTCGCAGACAAATTTGTTCTCCTGAAGCGCTGGAGAATTGGGAAAGATATAAGTTAAATGATCAAAACATTCCAAACAATACCCAGGCTGGTCGATTTACCTTGTCCTGGGACTCATCAGGATTTTTCGAGCGTTCGAAGTATTTGAAAATCGTAGCATCTGGTTTTTAAAACTGTAGGAACTCGAGTCGAATATAAAACCATGACAGCAGGATCTGGAGTTATAGTTACTCGAGATGTACGGAGTTTTGAGCAGTTTTCTAAATATCAGTTTGTAAAATGAACATTTAGCCATTTTTGAAACAGGAAATGTTTATAAGTGATTTTTAGATTTCTGAAGAATGAACAAGAATGCCCCATGAAGGGATTAATTTGAACTCTGTCTGCTGAGCAGATCAAACCAGGCGGTTCAGAGGTGTGGGTGAGGTTTTGCATTTATTCGTTTTAGAAAACGAATAAACAAGGGAGATTGACATGTTTAATTTTTTCAATAAAACCGATTCTGAGGTTAAGAGGGATGTCCTGAATGAGTTGGCTTGGGACCCTAGTGTGAATTCAACACACGTTAAAGTGACTGCGAATGATGGTATTGTCACATTGCGTGGGAGTGTTCCACATTTTATCGAAAAGATGGATGCTGAAAATGAAGACCAAAGAGTTGGGGGAGTTAAGGCCGTCGCTGATGAACTTGAAGTGAAAAGCGCGCTTGATAAAAGCGATACCGATATTGCTAAGGCTGCAGTAAGCGCTCTGAAATGGAGCTATTCAGTTCCAAGTGATGTCAAAGTCGTCGTTGATAATGGTTGGATTACCTTAACAGGAGAAGCTGAGTGGGATTATCAAAGAAATTCTGCAGCAGCAGCCGTTCGAGATCTTTTGGGTGTTGTCGGAGTCACGAACAACATGACCATCAAATCCAAGCCCCAGCCATCCGACGTTAAAACTCTGATTGAAGAAGCTCTTAAGCGGTCAGCAGAAGCAGAGGGACGAAAAATTTCTGTTACTGTTCACGGAGATAAAGTCATATTAACAGGAAATGTCCATTCTTTTGCAGAAATTGAAGATGCAAGAATGGCAGCTTGGAATGCACCTGGTGTCATGGCTGTGGAAAATAAATTGACCATTTCGCAATAACTCGCCGTCGAAAAATAATCGTAAAAACAAGAGCAGCAAACATCGGCTCTTGTTTTTACT
>JBKCTJ010000003.1:0-2291 GCA_046318875.1 Pseudobdellovibrionaceae bacterium
CTTCCAGGGAAGAAAAAGCCACTCGCAAAGCACGGATGGCTCGCTTAAATTGTTCCTGCTGGTTTTCAATTGTTTTATTATGTTCAAAAACTTTTGCTCGATAGACTTCGATTTCATCTTCCCACTGCCCCACTTTGCGGCGAAGGTCCAGGATCTGCTCGTCTTTGGATTTAATAATGGCACTTTGTTCAAGTTTCATTAATTCAACTCGGTTTTCCAGTTCTTTTTCTCGAATGCGGATCTTTTTGAAATCTTGCTTGAGTCTTTGCTCAAATTCATCCACTTTATTTTTTGCTTTAACCAATTCCACATCGCGGAATTCGATTTTACCCTTTAAAATAGCAATCTCTGTTTGAAAGCTTTCCGCTAAATCGTTGCGCTCTTTTTCCAATTGAAAATTACGCGTCGTCAGTTCTTCATATTTCTGTCGAATAACATCACCGGCTGACCCCAGCTGATCATTTTCATATCGAAGGTCATCGATTTCTTTTTCTAATTCTAAAATTCTTTGCTGAGCAATACGAAGATTATCTGCTTGCAACAAGCTCGCGTCAGCCGAAGTAAACACTTGTCCACCAGAGGCACGGACCCCTTGATTTTGTCCCACGGCGACACGGACATTTTGAAACTGGGGTTTATTCGATTGAAAACTCAACCCTGCAACAGCAACAGTGGCTTCAGGATTTTGATTTTCCTGAGTTTGACTGTTCTGGGTTTTGTTATCAGCATTAACAACTTGAGTGTGTACAAAGTTTTTTTGATCCTCGGGAAAATTCTGCCCTTGGAATGGCTTTTGTGATGGGCTTTTAGGTGCATCACTCAATTCAAGCTCAAGCAAATCAGGTTTTTCTGAGGCACTTTCCATTTTCTCATCGAGGTCCGAGGCTACTAAAGCGGATGGATCAGAACCTTCAAAAACAGGAAGCTCTTTCGGAATAATTTTATCTGGGATTTCTGGCCCCGGTTCCTTTTCGAATTCCCAAAGTGATTGCGACTCTGCTTCTGAGTTGCTACTTGGAACTTCGTGGCCCGACTTCCACAAATTCGGATCTAATCCATCTAAATCAGAACTGTTTTTTTCCTGCGAATCAATCTTCGACGACTTGGAAAGGTCATCCAATAACAATTCTTCAAGATTTTTTGAGTTTTTATTTTTACTCATCTCAATGAAATATCGGAAATTCGCTACATTTTCTGAAAACTTTAGCTCGAAATACTTGAGTGAACTGGACTAAGGGTCATCATAGAGATTCAGCTCTACAGATCATAAAAGACTTTAGTCGAGCTTAATTTAAATAAAGATCTGAAACTTGTTATGTTAGAATCATCAAAGTGAAAAGAGACTTTATGAAATATTTAAAAAAAATAAATTTAGGCGTACTTTCTTTGGGATTGATTGCTGTCGCATTTTCTTTGTTTATCTTAATGAGTTACATCTCGCCAAAATCTGAAGTTGTCCTTCGATTGCCTTCACAGATCAGCGATCAACCAGGTCTTGAGCAAGGCGAAACATGGACCCCACAGGATAGTTCAAATGCAGAACAAATTACTCAACGTATTTCAGATTCCTTGGATCGCAGCACTGCAAACGGAAAAATCATGAAACGCGATGCACATCCAAAACATCATGGCTGTGTGATTGCAAATTTTGAAGTCGATACAAAATTGCTACCAGCATCCCAACAAGTGGGAATTTTTGCACCAAATCAACCCAAAGTCTTTCAAGCTTGGGTTCGGTTTTCCAATGGTGATCCTGACTCAACCAAACCTGATGCTGAAGGTGATGTGCGAGGAATGGCCATCAAATTAATGAATGTGAAAAATTCTGTCTCTGGCACACAAGATTTTCTTTTGATGAACAGCAAATCATTCTTCATCCGCGATTCCGATGAATACCTGGATTTGATGGAAGCCCTTGAAAACAACTTTTCAATTATTCTATTTGCGGCCTTCAGGCCTCGATTTCGCGCTGTCATTGGAGCTGCCAGATCAATGAAGGTTGGAAGTCCTTTGGATATTGATTATTTCAGTGCGACTCCATACAAATTGGGAAACACTGCTGTGAAATGGGCTGCGAAATCTTGTCCATCACCGAACAAAAATAGCCTCCCACAAAATCCGACTGCGAACTTTTTAGGTGAAAAGCTTGCAGATACCTTAGCTCAAAACGAAGCCTGTTTTGACTTCCAAGTTCAACTGCGAAACACAAACGCTCATATGCCCATCGAAGATTCCACAGTGGAATGGAATGAAAACCAATCTCGATATTTCACGATTGCCAAAATAAAAAT
>JBKCTJ010000004.1:0-870 GCA_046318875.1 Pseudobdellovibrionaceae bacterium
ATATAAAACTTCCCACTGGTTTTTATTGAGAAGACGCAGGAATAAAATTTCCAATCCATTCGCAAATATTCTTCGCGGGACTACTTTTGAACTGTTACGAATCAACAAATCCCCTGCCTGAAATTCGTTGAGAAATTGGGACCAAGAAATTTCCTGTGCTGGAGAAGCGTCAGCGGCTCGCAAAGATCTAAGGACCCTTGGCGGATAAGAAGGCTCCGTTGCGATCAGGGATTCCGGAAATTGAAAATCAAAATTTGCTGTCGGCGTTGTGTTTTGTTCAGACATGGAAGTGAGTCATACTGGAATAAGCTCTGCACGTGAAACAAAAAAAGCGGAGCTTTCGCTCCGCACGACTTTCATTGGGGAACCACCTAACCCAAGGAGAAGTCTAAAAACATTTGATTATGAATAATTTGCTACTTATTCGTGTTTGTAACCGTCGCTTGTTCAAATTGAATCAAATTATAAGTCAGAACGGACATCACTAGACCACTGTAAGCTGTGCATACCCACATCACTGTTATTAAATCTGCCATCGCCATCCCCGCCCTTTCTTGTTAAATTTTGGGCCCGGAGGAAATCGCCATCCTAGCGATCAACCATGTCCTTCAGGCTTATTGAGCTGCTTCCTTGCTGCTCTTATTGGTATGACAGGTCTGCTTTACATATGGGTTAATCAGGTTTAAAAATATTCAACATTCAACCAAGGACCAGCTTTTTGACTTGCCTGAGGCCCTGAGGTTGATTATTTTCCAAGTGATAGTTTAAAAACAATGCGGACGTGGCGAAACTGGCAGACGCACTACCTTGAGGTGGTAGCGCCCGAAAGGGCATGATGGTTCAATTCCATTCGTCCGCACCATCTAAAAG
>JBKCTJ010000005.1:0-3413 GCA_046318875.1 Pseudobdellovibrionaceae bacterium
AATGAAATCAGTTCCCCACTATTAACAAAACCAAAAGTCAAAAAGATTTGGGTTCCAGAAAAAATTGAAGGTGACAAATTTATCGAAGGACATTGGATGTGGGTTTTAGAAAGGACAACAAGTTGGAGTCTTTGAAACGGAAACTAAAATCTGATTCTCAGAAAGGTGATCGTGTTGTTTTAGAAAATGAAGCACTCATCGTCCTAGGAAAGATGATCACGCAAATTCGAAGTGAATTCGGCGATCTCATTCGAGTGACTCAAAAAGATCTGATCAATTTTTTAATGACTGAACGCATCTCGGAGCTTTCCCATTCAGAATTGCAAAAACTAAAGTCTCTGCATTTTGATTTAGTCAGGGCATTGAAAGTTGCAACTACTCAAGCATCAAAGGCAAAAACTAACGGAACTGAAATCAATTTGAATGAAGTGTTGAAATTACTTCAGACACAAAGTGTTAGTGAAAATTCGAGTTCCCCAAGGACGTCAGGTCGAAAGAAAAAAGAAAAGATGGATGCGGGATCGAATGCAGAGAACAGCATTGCTCAAGGATCGCTAAACCCTTTAGGGGAGCCCTATTCAGGCTTTTCACTAAAGCACAATTCAGAATCAAAAACTCAAAATAATTCTAAATTTATTGATCAAACTTCCAGTTGATTTATGGGTCAAAAATGGAGAAATTGAACTTATTGGGATCAGTGAAATCTGATCCATTGATCATTGAAAACCGAATAGCATGTGAGTGGTTATCATCTTTCGAGGCGTCGAGCTACTTGGGCAGTTCTGAAAATGCTCTTCGAATAATGGTTTATCGAAGGCAAGTCAAATTTGCAAAGTTTGGTCGCCGCCTAAGATTTCGTTTTAGTGACCTTCAACTCCTTCTAACAAAGGAGCTGAAATGATTAAAACATATCTAAAAGATGGTAAGAAATTTTATGAAGTGTATGTTGCTGAACGTGATATCACTCGAAAAATTATCAGCAAAAGAAAAAGAGGTATCGTCTCTGAAAGAGAAGCCAAGGAAATTGAGTTTCAATTCAAAGCAGAATTAAGAGGAGTTGCAAACCAAAAACCAGTTTGGACTTGGGAAAAATGGTATGCAGAATTTCTGAAACGAATCAGTCGAATATGCAAGCAATCAACTATTTCAAATTATGGTGGGTATTTGACTCGATGGATTCCTAAGTCGTGGAATGAAAAGGCTTTAGATCAAATTGTCTCCGATGACATTTATGAAGTCTTGCAAAATGCCAATCAGAAATTGGGAGGCGTTTCGCAAAAAAATATTCTTAAAATGTTAAGGCGAATTTTTCAAACTGCTCTTGATGACGGCCTCGTTTCTAAAAATCCAGTTCGTGGAATCATAGTTCGTGTGCCTCAAGTGATGCAAAAAGTTTTGACTACGAAGGAAGTCGATCTTCTTTTGCAGACAGCCAAGAACACAAATCATCGCTTTTTTGAAGTGTGGACTTTAGCCCTTCAAACTGGAATGAGATCAGGCGAAATGTATGCGTTGAAATGGACTGATATTGATCTTGATACTTGTTTGATTTCTGTAAACAAGCAGTGGACAAGTAAAGATGGATTGCATGAATTGAAGACTGGTGATTGGAGGGTTGTTCCAATAAGTTCGGATCTTCGTATTTTATTAACAGAAATGAAGGTTCGGAAACACGACTCTGAAAATCATGTTCTCCCCAGGTTGGCTGAATGGACAAATGGTGAACAGGCCAAAGTTCTGAGAGATTTTTGTGAATCCATTGGAATTACTTCGGTCAAGTTCCATGACCTTCGAGCGACCTTTATTACCAATATGTTGAGCCAAGGTGTTCCTTTGGTAAAGGTGATGGCAATCGTTGGACATAAGAAAATGGCGACGAAGGACATCTATTTATGACTTGCTGGTGTTGATATCAAAGGTGCGACAAATTCATTGGGATACGTAGTTCCAAAGGCTATAGACGATTCAAATGTCATTTCAATCCATTTTGGTCAAAAATAGCTTGATGACAGATGATGACTTGGCTAACCTGAGGTCCAATGATTTCAACGAGTTGTGGCAATGCCGTCCGCCCCGCCAATTTTTGCCGCCGCCTTTGGCGGGGAAAAATTGGGGTGTTGGCACTCCGGCAGGGCCGGAGATTTTTTTGTTTAGCACTCATGTTTTTAAGCAGCATCCTTCGGCTTTAATGCCAAGGATAGATTCAGTGGAGCTACGATTTTTTCCAGTGTTTCCTTGGTTGGGTTATGTTCAGGATTCACAGCCCTCTGTAAGGCAGATTCTTCAATCTCTAAGATTGTGGCATATTCTTTCACACCGTAAAGTCTGACAAACCTGCCAAGGGCCACCTGCAAGTCATCACCCTCATCAATGAGCGCAACAACAAATTTCTGAGCATAGGATAGATTTTTCAATTTCTTTGACAGCGACTCATCCCAGTCTTTAGTTCTTGTTGGCATTTTTATCCTCCAAATATTTTTTCAAGTATAACTTTGCTTTTTCAATATCTTTTGTTTGTGAAGACTTATCTCCGGCGCTAATAATGAGAACTAGAACCTGGTCTTCAAGTGAAAAATAAACGCGATACCCCGAACCAAAGAAAAAGCGGGCTTCAAGCACTCCATCACCAACTGATTTGTAGTCGCCAAAATTTCCATCTTTAAAACGTTCAATTCGTGCCTCAATTCTTGTCTGAACTGTAACATCCTGGCTATCAAGCCACTCATCAAATGGCACGGTTCCGTTATCTAAGAATTAGAGTTCGAATTTTATACTTCACTCAGGATAAAGAATAACATATATGATACCTATATTTCAAGCAAAAATACACTTATTTGCAGCCAAAATGCAGCCAGTAAAAGTGGATTTCCATCCGGCATCGGTGGATAAACCGCGTTAATTTCCCATGATTTTAGTTTTTCAAGAAAATTCGAAAAATTTACGATCCCACGGATTCTGAAAAAATCTGGGAGGCACAGTCATACCTAAAATTTGACGATTAACCTCACTTTTGCTCGCAAAATATTGAGCAGACGAGTGAACTTACGGGCAGCGTGCTCGTCGTCAGGGCTGCGCGATCGGATTTTGACAAATGAGTTCCGATGAACTCTGTCGGAGTAGTTCGTAATTTGGTGATCGGGGTTCAAATCCTTGTCCACTTTTCCACACTCAAACAAAACTTATTTGTTCCCACATGGTTTAGTTTTCAAGGATCGAAACATTCTCTTCGGATCTTATTGCTATGCCGAAGAAATTTGTTGAGGAATTTTTACCGGCTTTAACCTCAGTGCCTCTCGTAGTCTTTGCACCTCCTTATAATTGTGATCCATCAGTTTTAAAAATACTTGTCTTGCGTGATGCACGATCTTGGCTGGAATAAATATAAAATGTTTTCTTAACTTTTTTGAAAAGTG
>JBKCTJ010000006.1:0-12245 GCA_046318875.1 Pseudobdellovibrionaceae bacterium
ACAAATGCAAATCGGTAAACTTTTCGTCAATTTGCACAACATTGTGTGTTGGAGCATTGTTTTCATAAACAGAATTAGGGCCGCCACTAAAAATCACAGCAGATGGATCTTTTTTCAAAATCTCATCAAAGGAAATTTTAAAGGATACGATTTCAGAATAATAACCAAGCTCACGAAATCTCCTGGATATCAATTGAGTGTATTGGGATCCAAAATCTAAAATCAAAATCGGTTTCATCATTTTTTATTTACTCAAGTCTATAGTTAGGGGCTTCTTTAGTTATGCTCACGTCATGAACGTGGGATTCCTTCAGGCCTTGGGCAGTGATTTTTATAAAACTGGATTTGCGCTGAAGTTCTTCGACATTGGAAGCACCTAAATAACCCATTCCAGACTTCAAACCACCAACCAACTGGTGAATGATGCCACTCAAATTTCCTTTGTATGGAACTTTGCCTTCAATACCTTCGGGGACCAGTTTATCTGCGTCGTTCACTAAACCTTGTCCGTAGCGATCTTTTGAACCAATGGTCATGGCACCTAAAGATCCCATTCCACGGTAAACTTTATAGGTGCGTCCTTGATACAAGATGGTTTCGCCAGGTGATTCTTCCGCACCAGCAATTAAATTTCCGATCATGACTGAATGGGCACCGAAAGCCAAAGCTTTCACCAAATCTCCTGAATATTTAATTCCACCATCAGCTATAATTGTTTTTTTATGTTCCCGAGCAATTTTAGCACAATCAATGATAGCAGAAATTTGGGGCTTCCCCACGCCTGCTACAACTCTTGTGGTGCATATACTTCCTGGACCGACACCAACTTTGACAACATCACAACCCGCTTGGAACAAAGCTGCTGTTCCATCTGCGGTCACGACATTTCCGCCAACCAAAATCACATCTGGATATTTTTGAGCAACGTATTTGACCATCTCGATCACATTTTTTGAATGGCCATGGGCTGTATCCACACACAACACATCAACTTTAGCTGCAATCAAAGCAGCAATACGATCCATTGAAGTTTTATCAACTCCCACAGCAGCAGCCGCCATCAATCGACCTTGTTTATCTTTAGTGGCTTGCGGGAAAGCTTGGGCTTTTTCGATATCTTTTATTGTAATCAAACCCTTTAAAAAACCATTTCGATCAACAACAGGAAGCTTTTCAATTCGATGTTTTTGTAAAATGGCTTTCGCTTGGGCCAGTGTGGTGCCTTCAACAGCAGTGACCAGACTTTCAGTCGTCATCAAATTTTTAATAGGCTGTTGCACGTCCACTTCAAAGCGTAAATCTCGGTTTGTTAAGATACCGACTAGTTTTTTGTTTACAGTGATCGGAACACCACTAATTGAATAGCGACTCATGACTTCCAAAGCTTCAGACACCAAATGATCTGGACCCAAAGTGATTGGATCTTGAATCATTCCGCTTTCATATTTTTTAACTCGCTCGACTTCCAGAGCTTGTTGTTCAATGTCCATGTTTTTGTGAATAAATCCAAGCCCACCCAATTGAGCCATGATGCGAGCGACTTTGTGTTCAGTCACCGTGTCCATGGCCGCTGAAATAATCGGGCAATTCAAATAAACATCCCGAGCAAAAAATGTTTTTGGAACAATTTCCGTGGGGATAATATCAGAATACTGGGGCACTAATAACACATCATCAAAAGTTAAAGCCAAAGATATATCACCATCGATCATAGGCACCCCTGCTTGCTATTCAACTCTAAGATAAAGAAAAAAAGGCTCTTAGTACCACTTTGAATATTGCAAATAATTGTCTGCTGATCTCGGTAAGAAATCAATTTCTTTGGCATTCAATTTTCGAAGGAATTTGGCAGGTCTTCCCACGATCAAAGAGTATTCTTCGAAGGCGGATCCTTCAGTCACTAAACTTCCTGCACCAACAATACAGTGAGCAGGAATTTTTGCTTGATCCATTATAATCGAGCCCATTCCAATTAAACTTTGAAAACCAATTTCACAGCCGTGAAGAATAACAGAATGCCCTATTGTAACGCGGTCATGAATGATCACTCCACATTTTTGAAATGTACCATGAAGAACGGAGTTATCTTGAATGTTTACTTCTTTGCCAATTTTGATCGGCATGACATCGCCTCGAAGCACACAGCCAAACCAAACTGAAGACTTTGCCTCTATTTGAACATCACCAATGATTGAAGTATTCGGTGCAATAAAACACGACGAATCAATTTGCGGTATGAAACCCCGAGCTTGCATGATCACATCAAATACCGCTGGCTCGTCTGAACTTGGATCATGTTTTTAACAAGGTCCTCATGCTTTAATGTTTGAGACTTTAAGATCAAACTTTTCTGAATAAAACTTTGAGTTGCGAAAATGGGAATCTCAAATTGCAAACAAACAGACATGACTTCATCAGCACGCAATTTTAAGGAACTGATCATAGGATGACCTACAAAATACAACCGCACATACTGTGCTTCGGGTTGAATTTGAACAAAGACGCAGCGCTTGATCTGAATATCAAACATCTCCATTAACTGAATCAAAAAGCGATGGGGGGTTGCCCCTTTGTGCAGAGCTTTACCTTGAGAGTGCGCCAAGAAAATTCCTGCCTCCAAGGGAGAGATTGCCACTGGCAGAGTGCGTTTTTCTTGAATATCTCTAAACAACAAAAATGGTCTTTGAAGGTCATGGGCCAATGATAACCCAATAGGTTTTAATTCAACCAAATCACGATCGTGAAACACTTCTTCCGTATCTGAAACTTCAGAAAATGCGATGCTCATTTTTTCTAGCTCTGTGTTCATATTAAATCACCGCTTTCAACGATCTCACCCCTCATCACAGCGGGAAAGGCTTGGATAATTTTAACTTTCACAGTTTTTCCGTGAAGATCTTCTGGACCTAAAAAATAAACGCTTTTATTTTCAAGACTTCGACCCATCCAGTTGTCTTTGGTGTCAGTTTTTTTCTCTACAAGCACTTCTAGAATTTGATTTTCATATTTCTTTGCCAAAGGAAATGAAACCTCATCATGCTTTGCAAAAAGATAATTCAATCGTTTCGATTTCTCTTCTTCAGTCAGTTGATCAGCAAAAGCAGCAGCTTTCGTATTTGGTCGTGGCGAGTACATAAAAGCAAAAATGGTCTCAAATCCGACTTCTTCAACTAAAGAAACTGTATCCATAAATTCAGCTTCAGTTTCACCTGGGAAACCAACAATGATATCTGTTGATAAACTGACGTGAGGCAAGGCTTCTCGAATCATTTGGATCTTTGCTAAGTATTCTTCGCGAGTATACCCACGGTTCATCAAATTCAAAATGCGAGAGTTTCCGGACTGACAAGGGAGATGAATGTAGGGACAAATTTTATCTTGATGGAGCTTCATCACATCAATCAATTTTTGATCAAAATCTTTTGGGTGAGATGTCGTGTAGCGAATCCGCTCGATATCCGTTTGAACAGCAACAGCTTTTAATAAATCTGAAAAATCAGCTCCGCAATCACTTTCATAGGAATTTACATTTTGCCCCAGCAAAGTGACTTCTTTCACACCCCGCTTGACCAAGTTTTTCACATCTTGAATCACATGGGATAAAGGCCTACTTTTTTCACGACCGCGAGTAAATGGAACCACACAAAAACTGCAAAAATTATCACAGCCTTTGGTGATATTCACAAAAGTAGAAACTCCCGGATTTCGAACCATGGTTTCAATATGATATGGTTCTTTGGTGCGAAATTGTGACTCAACAATTTTTATTTTCTTATCTTTATTCAGTTTTTTCGCTTTGGCCTTGTTGATGATTTCGGGCAAAAGATCAATGGAATCTGTGCCGAAAACAAAATCGATCATGGGTTGGTTTTTGATCAGCTTTTCTTTTTCTTGTTGGCCAACGCAACCGCCGACGCCAATGAGAATATTTGGGTTTTGATCTTTCAATTTTCGATAAGTGCCCACTTCGGAATAAACTTTATGGACTGGTTTTTCCCGGATACTGCAGGAATTGATTATGATGATTTCAGCATTTTCAGCTTTGGCCGTAGGATTATAATTGTTCATTTCCAGAATGCTGTACATTCTTTCGGTGTCATTGACGTTCATCTGACAACCGTAAGTGGAAATATAAACACCTTCTAAATCATTTTTCATGAGATCCCTTGATTGCTGTAAGAATGGTCTTTATAGTTGACGCATCATTGAAAATCAAGGAGACACAAGGGATGATTCCAAGATTAAAAACCTCAAAAAAATCAACTCCCTTTCCAGCAGAACTCGCTCTGCAAATTAAGAACGCTTTTCTGGAAAGCTTTAAAGAGCCGCTTCAAAACATGGATTTCATAGTCGAGGGACGCATTTATCCCCAAGAAATTCTGCTTCGCGTCGGATTCCTGGAAAGAGGCCAGTTGAAGCAGCTGAATTTCGAAGTCTCCTCAAGCTACGATTTCAAGAAAAACAACGCAGTCGCCTCGATCCACATCTGCGTAGATTTCCTGGCAAGCATGCTCCATCAATACTTTGAACAAATCAGTAGAGCCCAAGACTCCGAAGACGACTCCGAAATGGATCTTCCCTATCTATGGAAAGAAGTCACTTTTGAAAAAAGCTCACTCTTTTTCCAAATCTCCACAGTGAACACAAAGTTAGAAGAAGAAGCCAATAAGCTCTTAGGCGAAGACTCCGAAGCCCTCGTCAAAGACGAAGAAGACGATGATTTCATAGCCGAAGACCTTGACGAAGACGACCCCACAAAAAAAACCATCCATTAAAACAAAATATTCCCAAGAGTATCAAGTCGCAAACGCGCTGATCCCAAACCCACGGGATCACACGAGGAAAGTCTAAAATTCGTCGTCTTCCATGGAAGGAGCCTCGGTCCCAGACCCAATCCCACGAATCTCATCAGCAAAGCTCTGCGCATCGTCTTCAAACTCGTTCTCGATTGCAGATTCATCGATTTCCAATTCGGCGATCACACTCAAAAAGTCTTTTTCTGTTTTAAGATCTTTTTTAATCATTTCAAGGAACTTATCTGGATATCGTGATGTTAACTCCTCGACATATTTCTCGAGTTTTCCATCAACCAAGATTTTCTTTCGAACTTGGATTTTTTTCCATAAAAGTAAGTAGTGGTAACGGCAGTAGCCTTCAACTGCTGAAATCTGATCACAATCACGAACGCGGCAATATCTGCGCCCTTCAGCATCTGTTAGAATAATTTCTTCAGGCTCGTTGCTGTCCTCAGTTAAGTCTTCAAGAAGTTCGATGTCTTCAACATCATCGCTGTCCATTTCTTCAACGGCTTCCAGCTCCTCTTGGTATTCTTCGATTTCAGAACTTCCCAATTCATCATCAGAAACGAAATCATCTTCGTCAGCATCTGGCTCTTTTGCTTTGCCCTTTTTTGCTGCTAATTTTTTCTTGTCATCTTTTTTCGCTGGTTTAACTGAGGTCTTGGCATCCATGGCTGGAACAATTTCCGGAGTTGCATTTTTAGCTGGCTTTTTAAGCTCTGGCTTTTTTAATTCAGGCTTTGCGACCACTCGAGATTTTTCTGAAGTTTTTTTCAAAGGCTCAGCTTTGACGCTCCCTGTTTTTTTCAATGGAACTTTTGCCGAAGCTGATTTTGCAAACACTGCTTTTGGCGTTGGCTTCGATTTTGTCACCGTCGTTTTTTTCAAAACTTTCTTCGCAGGGGCGCCCTTGGCTGGTTTCGGAGCTTTCACAGCAGCTTTATGAGTTGGTTTTACAGCGCTCTTTGATGCTGACGTTTTAGGCAATTTTTTCTTGATGGCTTTATCTACTGTTTTTTTCTTCATATACTCTCTTGAGTTGTATGATTTCAATTGATCTGTCAACGGAATTTCTGAAAGATGTCACATCATTCACAGTATTAAAATTAAAGTCGCATCAACCTTTTTTAAGGAGAATACATATGGAAAATTCAGTCATCGTCGCAAGCACTCGAACAGCTATTGGTTCCTTCCAAGGAGCTCTCTCTTCGGTCACTGCACCAAAACTTGGAGCCCATGTCATTACTGCAGCACTTCAACAAATCGATTTAAAACCAGACGCAGTTCAAGAATGTATTTTGGGCCAAGTCTTAACAGCAGGCTCTGGTCAAGCTCCTGCACGACAAGCTGCCATTTATGCAGGTCTGTTGCCATCAACAGTTTGTCTAACCATCAACAAAGTTTGCGGGTCAGGACTAAAAGCAGTGATGCTTGCAGCAGATTCAATTCGCACAGGACAATCTGAAGTCGTTCTTGCTGGTGGACAAGAAAATATGACTCTTTCCCCACATCTCATGGAAAACTCACGCGCAGGTTACCGCATGGGGCATGTGCAAATGGCAGATTCAATGATCAAAGATGGCCTTTGGGATCCATATAACAACTGGCATATGGGAAGCGCTGCTGAAATTTGTTCTAAGGATTATTCTTTTACTCGGGAACAGCAGGATGAATTTGCGATTCAATCTTACAAGAAAGCACAAAAAGCCATTGAGTCTGGGCTTTTCAAAAAAGAAATTGCAGCTTTTGAAATTCAAACAAAAAAAGGAACTCAACTTGTTGAAAAAGATGAAGATCCTTTCAATACAAATTTCGAAAAGATTCCAGGACTAAAGCCCGCTTTTGAAAAAACTGGAACCATCACTGCGGCCAACGCATCAAAAATCAACGACGGTGCAGCTGTGCAAATCATTATGTCCGAGTCCCAAGCAAAAAAGAGAAATTTAAAACCTTTGGCAAAAATTGTTGCCTACGCAACTTTTGCTCAAGACCCAAAATATTTTACAACTGCACCAGTTGGTGCGATGAAAAAAGTTCTTCAAATGGCAAATTTATCTGCTACAAAAATTGATCTTTTTGAAATCAACGAAGCTTTCGCTTGCGTGACGATGGCAGCAATGAAAGATCTGGAAATTCCGATGGAGAAAATAAATCCTCACGGCGGAGCCATTGCCATTGGTCACCCAATTGGAGCTTCAGGTTCAAGAATTTTGACTACTCTTGTTCATGGTCTTCACACACACAACAAAAAATACGGAATGGCATCAATTTGTATTGGTGGCGGCGAAGCCGTCGCAATGATTATTGAAAGGATATGATTTTATGTCCAAAAAGGTTTTTGCCGATGCAAAATCGGCCCTGACTGACGTTCAAGATGGAATGACAATTGTGCTGGGTGGATTCGGCCTGTGTGGAATTCCTGAAAACTCAATTGCCTTTTTGCGCGATCGAGGAGTCAAAAATCTGACCTGTGTTTCCAACAATGCAGGTGTGGACGATTGGGGTTTGGGTTTATTACTTCAAACAAAACAAATCAAAAAAATGATTGCTAGCTACGTCGGAGAAAATGCGACATTTGAAAAACAATTTATGAGTGGCGAACTCGAAGTTGAACTTTGTCCACAAGGTACCCTCGCCGAGCGAATGAGAGCTGGTGGCGCTGGTATCCCAGGTTTTTTTACCGCGACAGGCGTTGGAACCAAAGTCGCTGAGGGAAAAGAATCCCGAAAATTCAACGGACGAGAATATATTTTGGAAGAGGGTATCGTTGGGGATTTTGCCATTGTCAAAGCTTGGAAAGGTGATCGTTTCGGTAATTTAATTTACAGAAAAACCGCTCGAAACTTTAATCCCATGGCAGCAACTGCTGGGAAAATCACAATTGCCGAAGTCGAAGAGTTGGTGGAAATCGGCGAACTTGAGCCCGATCAAATCCACACTCCGGGTGTTTATGTTCAACGTATTTTTCAAGGTAAAAATTATCAAAAAAGAATCGAACAAAAAACTGTCAGCAAAAACTAGTTTTGGTTGGACAGTCTTTTGGACAATCAACCCCTGCGCAAAGGAAAGTTATGCCTTTAAATCGAGACCAAATCGCACAAAGAATTGCTCAAGAAATTGAAGATGGGTACGTCGTTAATCTTGGAATTGGTATTCCGACCCTCGTTGCCAATTTTATTCCTCAGAATAAATTTGTGATGCTTCAAAGTGAAAATGGATTGCTTGGTGTCGGACCTTTTCCCAATGAAAAAGACATGGATGCGGATTTAATTAATGCGGGAAAACAAACGATCACCACGGTGAAAGGTGCGAGTTTTTTTTCTTCAGCTGACAGTTTTGCAATGATTCGTGGTGGTCATGTGAATTTAACTATTTTAGGAGCTATGGAAGTTGACCAATACGGAAGTATCGCAAACTGGATGGTTCCTGGGAAAATGGTCAAGGGCATGGGTGGAGCTATGGATTTAGTGGCCGGTGCGAAGCGCGTCATCGTTGCCATGCAGCACGCAGATAAAGAAGGAAACTCAAAATTGAGAACAAAATGCACCCTTCCGCTGACAGGTTTAAACTGCATCAACAAGGTTGTGACAGACTTAGGTGTGTTTGATATCGAAAATCATTCTTTTGTTTTGACCGAATTTGCTCCAGGACATTCAATTGAAGAGATTCAGAGTCTAACAGAAGGAAAACTAAAAATTTCACACCAAGTCAAAGAGGTGAAAATTGGCCGGTGAGAAAAAAGTAGTTCAAGGAGCATATCTTTTTCGCGAAGGTGATGGACCTGATGCGATGTACATCATTAAGGCAGGTTCTTTTGCAATTACAAAATCAAAAGGTTCCTCCGAAATCATCCTAGCTGAAATCGGACCAGGGGCCATGGTTGGAGAAATGGCGTTATTTGATCGAAAACCCCGCTCAGCCAATGTGAAAGCCTTAACAGATTCAGAGGTGGTTGCACTGCCCTACGATAGCTTATCATCTCAATTAGAAACTTTGCCAGTTTGGGTTAAAGCAATCATGAAGACCATGAATGAAAACATTCGTGAAGCGAATAAAAAAATCAAAACACTGGAAACTTCAAACCCACAAGAAGAAAGATATCCGCCCCATGTAGTGAATCGATTACTTTCCATTTTGAATTTCGTCGGTGACCGCTATGGAACTCAAGAGGGCGATTCGATATCCATTCCGCCGAATCGACTGCGAAATTTTACAATTCAAATTTTCCAAGAAGCCACAAATAAGATGGTCAGCATGACTCAAGCATTAAGCACGATGGGTTATTTTACAATCCAAGATTTGGGCGAAGGTAAACAAAAAATAATTAACCTGCAGCCCAAATTTCTCTTTGATTTTGTCGATTGGTACAATGACTGGCTTTATAAACAAGACAAAGACAGATCACCAGCGATGTCAGCTGAAGACGTCAAAGTCATGATGGCCGTTGTTCATTTTGCGAAAAAAACACCAGAAAATGATAAAGGTTATAGAAAAATCAACGTCGATGACATTCAAAATGAATCAATGAAAGATCTCGGCAATTTGATTAAGGTCGAAGAATTGAACCCTTTGATTGAAAAAAAAATCCTTCCGGAAAAAACTATGGAAGAGGGTCGTATATTTATCTTGGTACATCTCAAAGATCTTGAGAGCCTCACTCAATATTGGAAAATGATTTGGGACTTAAAAAAGCTTCTCAAATAATCTTCTGCCTGAGGCTTTGGTTTTTTATAAATAAATTTGAATTAGAAAAACTAATCGAGTTCTAAGCTCGCTTTGACAGCAGCGTAAGCATCAACAAGGCCGTATCCAAAAACTGCGTTCGGAATTTCCTGGCCGTTATATTGCCCGCAGTTTTGGTTCGACTTTTTCGGCTGAGCTGTTCTTTGAATAATATCCAAAGTCTGCGCTATTTGACCTACAAGTTCAGATTTTGCGGACCACATCAATGCAACAACACCAGCGATGTGGGGACTTGCCATGGAAGTACCGCTCATGGATTGATATTTATTGTTACCTGCGCCTGGTACTGCAGACCGAATAGCTGCACCCGGCGCAGTGATGTTTGGTCCCACGGCTCCCTGCCACTGGGAAGGCCCACGACTTGAAAAACTGGAAATTGAATTTCCCCCAACACTAAAAGAAGCCACTGTAATGACTTCATTAGATAAAAATGCTGGTGGATCTTGAATCGTTTCGCACCCAGGACCATCATTTCCAGCAGCGGCAACAACCATAATTCCTGCACTGGTTAAAGTACGAATGATGGGAAGAAACTCTTCCCCTTTACACCCTTCACTCTCGGGACATCCCCAAGAATTATTAACAATGTGCGGTGCAAGCTCCGGCTTGCCATCAGTTTGTGGATTCCCACCGTGCGCGTAGGGCGCAAGAAAATATTCAAAACACTCAATGTAAGTGGAAGCTTTGCCAGCGCCAGCATCCATATTGCGACAGCCGATCCACTGAGCTTTCGGAGCGACCCCAATGCGTTCTTTTTTTCCGTTAAATCCAAGAATTGTCCCCATAGTATGAGTCCCATGATCCGAATCGTCACAAGGCGAATTCACATTATAACCACAAGAATTGGAACGATTCAAAATAACAGGTTCCCGAATCGCATCATGCCAATTGTAGTTGTGTTGAATTTCTCCATTTTGATTTCCCCGGTACTGAGCTGTGATGGCTTCATGTTGCCAAGCATATCCGGTGTCTTGACCGGCAACCACGATGCCTTGACCTGCAACTTTTAATTCATTCCAAACCTTTTCCATTCCAATGGCTTTCAGACTGGTTGGAATTTCATTTGGATTGATCGGATCAACTTCTTCAGTTATTTCATTTTCTGATGGCAACTCAGGTCGCAAAAATGTTGGATCTAAATTGATTCTTCGAACGTCAGAACGAGAAGCAATTTTCATTAGTTGATCAAAAGTAACTGCACGGACGGCGATCGCATTCACAATATAAAAGGATCGATACACCAGCTGATGTTGATCCAGCCACTGAATCAAATCTCGCTGAGATGAAGCAGCAACTTGGGTCAGGCTTGCGTAAAATGATTTTAATCTTTCTTCTCGCGACTGAGTTGAACTGATTTGCAAGTTTGCTTGTTGGTCCAAATGAACAATGACATCGTGAATGGGAGATTGCTGAAACTTCAGAAGCAGGTCCGAAGAGACACGCGAATATTTTTGCGCTCCTGCGTACATGGATGCCACGATCACCAGAGCAATGGCTCCAAAAAAAGTTAAAATGAAGCGAGAGTAAATTTTTTTATTCCAACTTTTTTGATTGCGATTTTTTTGGTTCATTATCCCCCCGGACGTTTATCTCTGTCTATTTCAACAACAGGACTTTAATCAAGTGTTGAAAACAAACCTCGGGGGGTCAATTTAAAATCTAGAACAGAAGCTTCAGAACTAGACCTATTTATTTCTGTTTTTGATATATCTTTGCATTCATTTGACCAAAAACTAAAGAATTGGCTTAAGTTCTGTAATCAATTAAATATCCATTCAGCAATGGATTCGCAATCTACGACTTTAAACCGAGTATGATAAAATCCAATTAATGCTGTCGAAGACGATAAGGAATTTTGACTTCATCCTGAGGAGTTGAAGTGATTTCCCGCAGCTCATGAACAAACATTGTATTGGTTTTTGAATTTGTCTCTACAGGAAGCCCTAGGGTTACGACGATTCGATCCCCTACTCGAGCTAAGCCGTATTGAATTAGAACTTTCTCAACTCTTTGCAAAACGTCATCCAGGGAATGGTAAGAAGTGATGTGCAACGTTTGCATTCCCCAAACTAATTCCAATTGATTCAAAACATCAATTTCATTTGTGACTGCAATGATCCGAGATTTGGGCCGAAAGCTTGAAATAATTTGCGCAGTTTTCCCAGTTGTCGTTAAGCAGACAATCGCTTTTGCGTTGAGCTTCATAGCAGAAAGACAACTGCTGGCACCGATCGAGGCAGGAACTGAAAGAAACTGATCATCCAGAGAAAGTTTATTGTACTTATCTTGATTTCTTTCCACTTCAATAATGATTTCATGCATTGTCGTAACACAGGCAAAGGGAAATTTTCCACTGGCTGTTTCTGCAGATAACATCAAAGCATCTGTGCCATCAAGAACGGCATTCGCAACATCGGTGATTTCAGCACGTGTCGGTCTTGGATTTTCCACCATAGAATCCAACATTTGCGTTGCTGTGATCACTGGTTTACCCAATTGATTTGCTAATCGAATGATTCGCTTTTGCAATCCTGGAAGCCGGCTTTGACCCACTTCAATAGCCAGATCACCACGAGCCACCATCACCGCATCAGAGACTCGGATAATTTCTTCAAGATGCTCGATGGCTTCGAGCATCTCAATTTTTGATATCACTTTAGCTTTAGATTTTTTCTGCAGAATGATTTCTTTCAGATCTGTGAT
>JBKCTJ010000007.1:0-13129 GCA_046318875.1 Pseudobdellovibrionaceae bacterium
GGGCGAAAGAGTATTCACAAGCAAAGATTCCATGCCACCAGAGCCCGTGGAAGAATGCAAAAAGACGTCTTGTTTTGTTCCAAAGAGAGGTTTCAAATTTTGACGAACCCTTTGAAAAATTTGATCGAAGAGGGGTGTTCGGTGATGAATCATAGGTTCTGACATGATTTTAAGCACATCAGGATGAAGATTCACGGGACCAGGAGCAAGCAAGCTGTAAGTCATTTTGTTTTTCTCCTTTCTTCGGTTTGTGAGTTTATGTACACTTTGAATCCTTAATGACTTATTTTTATCGATCTCTTGTAGTTTTGGCTACTGTCTTTGTTGTGGGTTGTGGATATTCTTTCGGTCCAAAAGATCGCAGCATCCCTGGCGGTTATAAAAAAATAGCTGTTCCCATTTTCAAAAACAAATCTCAAGAAGTCGGCGCTGAATTAAGTTTTACAAATTCCTTACTTCAAGAATTTCAAAGATCCAAAGTAGCTGATGTTGTGCCAGAAAGCATGGCCGAAGCGATCATCCGAGGTGAAATCACTTCAATTAAATACACGGGACAAGGAAATTTAAAGGCAGGAGTTAACAATACCCTTCCCTTAGATACTGTTTTAGCAGCCGAGTATTTGATTAATTTAGAAGTCTCCGTTGTTTTGGTTCGCGCTGTTGATGGGAAAGTTTTATGGCAAAGTGTTTTTCGCGGGGAAAAAACATACTATGCACCACAAATCACCAGAGTCGGTTTGAATTCGGCAAATCCCTTGTATAATTTATCTTCTCGCAGGCAGAATATCGACTTAATGGCACTTGATTTGATGGCTGAAGCATATGGTCGTATTACGGAGAATTTTTGATGGCAATGCGTGAAGCTCAAAGATTTTATACTGATCTTGATCGAAAAGTTTTTGATCCAGTCTATTTTCTATTTGGCGAAGAAGCTTTCTTTATCGATGAAGCTCTTTTGCGAATAAAAAAATCAGTGCTGTTGCCACAGGATATGGATTTTAATTACACCCAATTTTCTGCGAAGGAAAATGCGATTGAGCAAATTTTAGACGAAGCAATCACTCTGCCAGTCTTTATTCAAAAGCGTTTGGTTGTGGTTCAAAATACCCAAGATTTTACTGACAAGGAAATGGCCCTTTTAGTCGATTACGTTAAGAACCCTTCAGAAAGTGCTGTTCTGGTTTTAATTGCATCCAAAATTGATAAACGAAAAAAAGCCATGAAGTCTTTGATTGATTTATCAATTTGCATCGAATTTCGGAAGCCCTTTGATTATCAAATTCCACAGTGGATTAAATATTTGGCTCAAAAAGAAGATTTGAAAATCACTGATGAAGCAAAACAATTACTGCATCGCTTGGTTGGTTCTAATTTATTAGAGCTTCAAGCTGAAATGACAAAGTTGAAAGATTTTCTAGGCGATCGTAAATGCATAGAAGTTCAAGATGTGGCAGCTGTGGTTAGTTCCTCCAAGGAGGAAAGTATTTTTCAGTTTACTCAGGCCCTTGGGGAATTGAATTTGGTCAAGGCCCTTGAAACTTTGGTGAAATTGATGGACCAAGGTCAGAATGAAATTGGAATTATTGCCATGGTCGCAAGGCACATCCGAATTTTACTTTTCGTAAAGCGGGGAGAAAAACAAGGTTTGTTTGGTGTAAAACTGGCTGAATATGCCAAGGTTCCGCATTATTTTTTAGATGACTATTTAGCTCAAGCAAGACTTTGGTCAAATGGAGGCTTGTTAAAAACACTTCAGTTGCTTTCAGAAACTGATTTTGCCTTGAGGGCTTCTCCCACCAGTTCCCACATCTGGCTTGAAAATTTGGTCTTACAGACTTGCAAGGAACAACCGATAACCTCGGTGTGAACAAAACGCTGTTTTTTTTCCCCACCAGATCCTTAAGTGGTCAAATTGGAATATTATGCCAAGGTGAATATTCCTTGGCTGAAAGCGTTTCATTGGGAGAAGGCGGTATCTATTTTCGAAGTCTTCAAAGTCAATTTAAAGCGGGGCAACCCGTTGTTGTGACTTTTCGAATTCCACATTTTTCTAATGTTCAGCAAGAGTTTTTTACTCAAAAAGGTGAAGTTGCTTATATGGATGCCATGCAAGCTTTGCCATCTCAATTTCACCGAGTGGCCATAGTGAAATCTGCGGGAGCTCAATTACCACTCATTCTTTTTTCGCAAATCAGTGCGGATTTAAAGAAAAAAATTAGGCATTATCATATTTCGAAAGACCAATAGATCAGTCTTGTCGATAAAAAAACAAAAACCACCTCAGAAGCTGAAGTGGTCTTTTGCGGAGCTGCTCTGTCAGGATTATTTCGCTGACAATGCTTGGTGGACCCGAGCAGAAATTCTTGAAATTTTTCGAGAAGCTGTCTCGGACTTAAAAACACCTTTTTGAGCTGCTTTAGCCATTTGACTGACGTAATTACCCAAAAGAGCCGGAATTTCTTTGATTTTTTTCTCTGCAATAGCCTTTAATAAAGACTTTTCATGAGTGCGAGTTGTGTTTTTTCTTCGAGTATTGACTTCATTTTTACGAAGTGAACCACGAGCTCGTTTTGCTGCTGATTTGTGATTTGCCACGGACTAACCTCCAATGAGAGGATTTGAATAACACAGCATTTGGAATCGACGCAAAGGTTTTATTGACATGATAGGACAAAATTCAACAAATTCTGAAAAATCGCCTGCTCTGCAGCCTTCGGTGATCAGTTCAGCTCTGCGTATGGCTTCTGGAACCATGGCTTCACGGGTCTTGGGCTTGGTCAGGGATCAGCTGTTTCTAGCGCTTTTTCCCCGCCATGTCACAGATGCTTGGACCGCCGCATTTCGTCTTCCAAATATGTTTCGAAGACTATTGGGGGAAGGGTCTTTATCTGTCAGTTTTATTCCTATTTTTGTTGAAGCTCGACATCTTGAAACCAACTCCCAGACAAATAGGGATTCAAATACCGATTCGAAAAACTTTGTGAATAGTATGGCTTTGGTTCTTTTTGTTTTTTTAACAGCCTTGACGGCTTTGGGGATTCTGTTTTCCAAAGAAATTATGGGCCTCATGCTGGATCAAAATTTTAAAGCCATTCCCGGGCAGTTTGAACTGGCAGTCAGAATGTGTCAGATCATGTTTGGCTTCATTTTTCTTATGAGTTTTTATGCATTTTTTATGGGAATATTAAATGCCTTGGGAATTTATGGATTGCCTGCCATGGCCCCCGTTTTTTTCAACATCGCAATGATCGTTGCAAATTTTTTGCCCCATGACTGGTTTCCAGTTGAAGGCGACGCATTGGCATGGGGAGTTTTAGTCGGTGGTTTTCTTCAGCTTTGTGTGCTGATCCCAAAATTAATCGAGAAGAAATATTTTCCAAAGATCGCATTTCAAAAAATTCATCCCAGGGTTTTTGCGGTTTTACGTAATATGCTTCCCGGATTTGTGGGCATGGGACTTTTGCAAATCACAACGTTTATTAATACGCATTTTGCTTCGAGTTTAGAACAGGGGACTTTGTCCTCGATTTATGCCGCCGATCGATTGCTCGAATTGCCTTTGTCCTTGATCAGTGTGTCTTTAGGAACCGCACTTCTACCAACTTTGGCTGCTTATTGGAGCAGTGGTGAAAAAGAAAAAATGATGAATACACTGCAGGAGAATTTGTTGGTCTGTTTATTTGTAGGGCTTCCCTGTGCCATGGGACTTTTTGTTTTAGCAGAGCCCATCATCACGCTGCTATTTAAATACAATAAATTTTCTGGTGACGACGTTGCAAGAACGGCCTTGGTTTTACAAATTTATTCTTTGATTTTATTGTCTGCAAGTTCGGTGCGGATAATTACTCCGTGCTATTACGCCATCCAAAATACTTGGTTTCCAGCAGCTGTGTCCTTGGTCTGTTTGATTTTTCATATTATTGCAGCACCCTTTTTGATGGACCATTACGGTTTAAGCGGCCTGGTGTTTTCAACATTTTTAAGTGGGTTTTTGAATTTGATTTTACTGACTGCTTTCCTGGGAAATTTTTTACGTCGATTTGATTTTGTTTGTATTTGCCGGAGGCTAGCTCTCTTTGCAATACCAACACTTTTTATGGGAGCAGTGTGTTCGCAATTTCAGTACTTGCGACAAATGATGACATGGATTTTTATGAAGTTGCAGATGAATCCAAGTTTCTTGACGACACTCATTGAAAATCTTGTCGTCGTTGGTGGAGCTATTTTTATTGGTGTGATTGTTTTTTCCTTGATCAGTCATCTTTTGGATATTCCAGAATACCGGCGTTTTGCTGGGGCGATGAAAAGAAGGTTTCTCAAGTAAAAGTCCACTCACATTGGTTACTTTTTTAGCTCTGTGGATTCTTTTTTCGCATTTGCTACGGATCGAATCTGATTCAGAGTTTTCTGTTGTTTGTCCACTTCGGCATTCCAGCGTTTGATTTCGCCTTCATAACCTTTTTTTTTGCCGTTCCAAGTGTCAGACTGGCTTTTCACATCGGCTAAGTTTTTCTTTATATCTGCTTGCTGGCTTTTTAATGTATCAGAAAAAATTTGCCATTCTTTTTTATAATCGTTGAGTTCGCTTAATTGACGTTCGTAGTCTTTTTGATTTTTTTCGCGATTTTCCATATTGGTCTTCATTTGAAGAACTAACTTTTCGATTTCTTTAAGGCGTTGTTCATCTTTTAAATTTTTTTCTTTTTCTGAAACCATCAATTGGTTTAACTCTTTTTCCTGAGTCTGCCATTTTTTCATGAGTTGCTGGTGGGCATTGATTTGATCTTGCAATTTTTTTGCTTGGGCTTGAACTTGGTCTTGGGCCTTTTTCACTTCTTTTAAGTTGGCATCGACAATGTCCAAATTGTTTTTGTATTGTTTGATATTTTCTTTTGAATTCGAAATGTTATCTTCAAGACGGGTGATCCCCTCTTGAGCTGTTGTCTGGGAAAAAGCTGGAAAGGAAATCATCATTGTCAAGAGTGAGAATCCCAAGAGACTGCCGATGTATTTTGTGTGAGAGCTAGAATTTTCTCTGTTCATTTGAATTTTTGTCATA
Organism: Pseudobdellovibrionaceae bacterium; assembly: GCA_046318875.1. GTDB lineage: Bacteria > Bdellovibrionota > Bdellovibrionia > Bdellovibrionales > Bdellovibrionaceae > JBKCTJ01. The sequence continues at coordinate 5,060 of JBKCTJ010000007.1, forward strand.
ATAACCTCATTGATTAAATTTTTAGATTAATTTTTCTTTTCTGATGCCACACCACGATCGTCTTGGTCAGCGCAAACATTTTTCAGTGCTGATCTGTAGTGGCCAATTTCGTCTTCCCAGATTTCACCTTTGAATTTCCAAGTCATGCTTTTATCTTTTGCGCCTTTTAATTCTGGGCGCTCTTTTTTACTTATGTCACCACCGGCACTTTGATAGCGCAAGTGTTCCCCCGCACCAGCATACAACTCGTAGGCCAGCAATTCATGGTCATCCATAATTTTATCCAGCTGGGAAATCATTTTCTGAGCTCTGACGGTTAAAGCTTTTGCACCTTGGTTTTTTAAGCCCAGGATTTCTTGGTTTAAAGATTGAACCATATTTTGTTTGGCAAACTTGAGGGACCCCCGGGCCTGTTTGTAAATAGTTTGCAATTCTTTGTTGTCACCTTGAACCACTGATTTTTGTTCTTTCAGCAAATCTAGAAAGAGTTTATTAAATTGCGTGATTTCATCTTCACGTTGGTTAATTCGCTTTTGTGCTGTGATAAATTCAGGGTCTCGTCCCATTTGAATTAAAAACGAAGCGGGCCAGCCTTCGACTTCTTTTAAGTCTGGATTTCGCAACCAGAATTTTAAATGTTCATAAACTTGCAAGGGATCAATTTTCTCGTTTTTAAACTTCGCTACTTTTGCCTTGATTGGCGAATATCTTCGGTTCAGTTCTTGAAGAACTTTGGTTCCATCACCAAACTGGCAAAGATTCAAATAACTGACTGTTCGAATTGCGTAAGATTCGGGGTTATAGACGTTTTTAAAATAGTCTGTGTGAAGAGAAAACATATTCCCGGCAGCACCTTCGTAGTCTTGAATCATAATTTGGGACCACGCCTGCTCCGAAGTGGCCTCAAACCATAAAGCATGATTCCGATCAACTTTTCCATAGGCTTCGAAAGATTTTTTGTATTCGCCATTTTGAAAGTACATTCGACCCAAAGTGACGGCAGCCAATGATTTTAAATTTTGGCGATCACCAGTCGAATAAGTATCCATCATTTTTTCCATTTCAGTGATGGCAAGCTCTAATTGACCACGCTTGTAAAAAATGACTGATTGAAGAAATAAACTTTCAGCGTATTCCTTGGATTTTGTATCTACTTTTTGTAGAGCTTTTGCAGCTAAATCCAAATCTCCACTGCGATTATAAAACTTTCCGCGTAAAAGCTGGTAATAAGACAGCGCCTCTGTGAAATCTCTGTTCAAAGCTTCGAGTTGGGGATCGACCACACCGATGTCTTCGACTTCCAGTGGGTTTTGATTTTTCATCACTTCATTCAGTGCAATTTTCAACCAATCACCGGATTTTTTACCTTTGATGATTTCCAACATCTTAGTGCGGTATTCAATGTTGAGTCCGACTTTTAAAGACATCTTTGCATAATGGTAGAGAACCTGGGGTGAGCGATCTTTGTTCATGATTTCAGCCACCAAACCAAGTGCAACTTCGGGTTCGTTTCTCAACTCGGCAAAAACCAGAGCCTCTAAGATTTTTAAATCAGTCTCAGTAAATTTAATGATTTCTTTTAGCTGAGGTGCCGGTTCTTGATTCGTTTGGATCGTCGGAATTTCCGGTGTCATCAATTGACCGAAGGATTGTTTTTCAAGATTCATTTTTTTGACTGGCCTGTCGGTTTGCTCTTCCTTCAGATAAGCATTGAGAGTCTTTTCCATTTCTGAAGCCGAAGCCATATTGTTTAATTGGCGCAAAAGCGGTTGCGTTTTAGAAAATGAAATTGTTTCTGTGGCGACATGGTCTGTTGCGATATGGTCTGTGGCGATCACTCGGGATTCTAATCCAATATTGAGTTTTGGAATGCGATCCACAGATTTTTTAGCTTGTTTTAAAAATTCATAAGTAAGGACTTGGCTGCTTTTCATCTTGGTCAGTTTTTTGGTCTGACTGTCTGCAGGGGATCCCGCTTCAATTTGTAAATACTTTTTCCTAGATAAAGATTGTGCAATAGCAAGCTCACAAGTGAAGCCCACAAGCAAAGCCCATAGAAAACCGAGTTGCAAGAAGCCACGTGCGCTGATTTTTTGAACTGTTATTTTCTTCATTAAACACCTGCTGTCATTTTCTTAATTAGAAATTTTCTTTTGTTAATACCAGTAAGTCAGACCGAATGTTAAAGAAGAGTCATTCACTGATTTTGTGCCGAGTGATCTGTCATCTTCGGTTTCATTGGCTTTGATTTGATAGCGTAGTTTTTCTTCGTTAGTCCATTTATTGACGTAATCCATTCGAAATGAAAAATGCTGACTAAAGAAAAAATGCTGTGTGATTGTGAAGGCTTTTGTTAAAGCAGACTTTGTCTTTTCACCAGCATTTGAATTTTGGCGATATTCTGTTGTGCCCAGGCCAAAACCCAATGCCATATCAAAATAGATAATCTTTTTATCTAAGAAACTCATTTTTGCATAAAACGGGGTCCAGCTGTAATTCAAAATTTTAGAATTCAGAAATGTATTATGATTTGGGTAAACAGAATGATCGTTGACGAAGTTGTTGAAGGCATCGTTAGTTTTGAATTGGGAAACTGTATAGTTCAATTCCACTCCCATGCGTTCATTCCAATAATAGCTTGTCATAAAACTGTTCACATGACCTTCGTAGACGGGATCGTTGATAGGCAATCCGAAAGCTGCGCTTAAATTGAATCTTTTCTCTTTGGTATAAGTTCTATTTTGAACCACATTGAAGTCCGTGTCCTTTGCTGACCAATATTTTTGTTCTAGTTTTTGAATATCTATTTTATCAGACTCTTTTTCTACAGTTTCTTTCTTAGACGGTGAGTTTGTTTGAGCATTTGCAGAGTGAATAAATGAAAAGCAAAAAATGCTGATGCTAACGGTTTTCACTGTGTTCAAGATTCTGAATTGTTGATTCATATCAAACTTCCTCGCGTGGTATTCATTTTCTTCAATTCGTAGACTTAAATAAAAACGGGTAAGTCACGTTCACTTGTGTTCCACCTTTTGGTGAAGGAAACTTCCATTTTGCAATTTTGCTGAGCATGCAACCTTCCACGGTTGGATCTCCCATGGTCGTGTCACTCACTTTTTGTGTATTGACTTGACCATCCCCCCCAATCGTAAATTTAACTGAGACTTTCCCTTGTAAAGACGGCTTAGCGCTTAATTGGCGCTCATAACAGTAAAGGATGTAACCAAGCTGTGATTTGATGTATTGGGCGATAACGTCACGATCCAGGCCCCCAGCGACTTCAATTTCATCTTCGATCAAACCAATTCCTGCTTGGCCGGTTGATCCCTGACGAAGTGAACCAAATTGAGACAAACTTTTTTTGCCACCCATACCCGCAGTAGAAACTGTAACCGATGGATCAAGTGATTCCTTGCCCCAGTCTTTTCCAGCTTTGTCTACTTTTCCAATCATTGCGAGTCCTCGTCCAGATTCTTGAGTGCCAGCGACGACTCCGGTAGTGATAATCACATTTTTACTGAGTTGTGAACTTGCCGAAATTTTCCCAATAAGCTGTGAAATTCGACCTTCGGTGATCGACGTTCTTGCAGATTTGCTTCCGCCGCCTTTGGAAGCTTTTTTCATTTGAGTTTCATCAGGTGTTGGTTCTGCTTGAATAGATGCCACTTGTCGTTCTTGCTTTTTTTCTTTTGGCGTTATTGTTTTCAAAATAATAGGTGCAGATTCAATTTTCCTTAAAGCAAAAGGCTCCGGTTTTGGTGTTGGTTGAGCAAATAACAGAGTCAACACCATAATCAGTAACCCCAATAAGAAACTAGATCCAAAGATCTGAATACTGTCTTTGTCAATGAGTCCGTCGAAACTGCCGCGGCGAATGTGTTCGTCCTCGACCAGAGTGATTTCTTTTTCAATTATTTCCAAATCGTCATCTAGCTCAATTTTGGTTTGCATCGGCACAATTTTAGATTCTAAAATTAAGCCATTGGACAGTTTGATCACTAGTTTTTTTGTTTTTTCAGGAATGATTGCCTGATTGTTGTTTAAATCTTGAATCTTCCTAAAGAGTTTTTCTTTTTCAAGGACCACTTTGATTTCAAAAGTGGTCCTTAATAGTTCCATATTCAGATCAGAATTTATTTTAGTTCTTGTTTCCTTGGATTTGATACTGTCTTGCGAAAGATCTACGTAGTACCAGGAGCTCGAATTGAATTCAAAAAAGCCCATCACTTGCTCATGATCTTCATCGATTGAAATGATTTCACAAAATTTGGATTGACCAAATGTGTATTTTTTTTCCTTATCACGCAAAATCCAGGACTTGTTTCGTCCGTCGCTGTGAATTTGCTTCAGAAGTAGCTTTGCCATGTCAATCTCTACCTATGCTGTAATCGTTTACTGAACATATCCCGCGGCATCTCTAATTTTTTCATCCATATTTTTTTGGACTTCATAAAGAGGCAAAAATTTGACACCATTTTTTTGAACTAAGTAGGCACCATCTGGATTTCGAATGGTTCCTTTAAGGCTCATTTCACCAAAGTTGATTTCTTGGATTTTTCGAACTTTGACTTTCTTTTCTTGAGCAAAGGTTCTAATTCCTGAAAGAATCAGAAATAATGTGATCATGCCCAACATCAAGAACTTCATAAATCCTCCAAGACCTATTTTGACTCTGAGCTGACTTCTCGCACTTCATTTTTCTGCAGTGCGAGCAGCCGCTCTTTCATAAAAGTGACAATCAAAGGGTTTTTGTCTTGCTTGATCTCGTCTTGCAAGAATTTTGTTGCCTGTTCTGATTGTCCTGTTCCAATTAGACTATCGACATATATCTGGGTAAGTTTGATATGATTCGATCGATATTTTTTATATTTTGAAAATGTTTCTAATACTGTCAAATAATCCTGCAAAGCATAGCTCTTAATGATTTTAAGAACTGCGAATTCTTCAATCTTTGAGATTTTGTTGAATTCTTGGTTAGCTTCAAAATCACCCAAGGACTTGGTCAAAGCTTTGAAAGCCAAATCAAATTTTTGCTCTTTTTGATGAGCATAACCGTTTAAATAACTCGTCAGGGGATTGGTTTGTTTTTTATCCGTTTCACCTAACTGAGTCAGCAAGTACAGAGCTTTTTCCGTTTTGTTTTCTTGCAATGCGAACAAAGCTAAATTATAAATGTTTAATTTCTCATTTTTTGGTTCATCCAAGAGTAATTTGATAGTTGCGACTTTCAAATTTGTTTTTTCTAGAATTTCGAAGCCTTTCAGGCTTGCATCAATTGGCGCCAACACCGGCCAATTCAAACTTTCACCAATTTGCTGATAGATCACCATTTGGGAACCATCGTTTGCTTTCGACTTTTGAAGACCAGAAAGCTGGCTAATTTTTTCTTCATTTTCAGATCGACGTTCTTTCAATGGGGCAATCATTTTTGCCAATTCATTTTTAACTGCTGTTTTTTCTTCATTCGAGAGTTCGTCAGATAGGGGTATGGTCTCAATTGAAGTTGTAAAATGATCAAAGCTTCGTTGAATTCCAAGTAAAGCAATTTTTTGTCGTTCAGGAATCTGGGTCAATCTTAGGGCCTCGTTAAATGACGTGAATGCTTTATCAAACTTTTCAGTTTTAATAGCTAGAACCAAAGAAAGCTTGGATGGTGATGTCTTTAAACTTTGACTGACGAATTCATTCTCTAAAACCTGTGCTTGGATTAATCTTGCTCCAAATTTTTCTTCGTTAGAAACTGATCTGGACATGATTTTTCGGGCAGCTTCAAAGGCTTCTGCATATTTTTTGTTTTGGATCAAGCCATGGGCTTTTTCGATTTGGTGTCGAGTGATGTAAGGTTCGAGCCCTTTTTGAATCAGACTTGAATAGATTTTTTCGAGTTGGACTCGGGAATCTTTTTCTGAGAGATGCTTTAGTTTCTCAATCAATCTTTGAAAATCTTCATTGCCGGGCTTTGTTGATTCCAGAACTGACATATATTTTTCTGAAGCCTTCAGGTAATCATTTTCCAATCGAAAATAGTCCCCAAGTCTTTCCGCATAGTCCTTTTTTGACGTCTCTGCCTTAATAAACTGAATAACTTGAATGGCCTTTGAGAAAAAGCCATATTTGATATAAACATTGAGGGCTTCGGTCAAAGCAGATTGCGATCGTGGGTCCTGAGGATATTTTTTAGCAAAGTCTTCGGACAGTTCAGCTGCAGTCATCACTTTATGGTTTTTATAATTTTCACTGATCACTTTCCAAAGGGCTTCTTGACCCAACTGAATATCACTATTTTTTTCGGAATAAGCCAAAAGTAGTTTTTCATTGTCTTTCGAATCAAGAATTTCATTCAATTCCGCTTCCTTGGAAATTTGGATCAGTTGTTTTTTTCGTTTTGTATCTTGAGTTTGAGACTGCAAGCTTAAAGCAAATTCCATCAAATTTTTATAGTCTTTTTGGATGTTGTAAATTTCAAGTTGCAGATCCTGGCATTTTAAGGACAGCTCTGGATCTTTTGTTCCCTTGATTTCAGTTAGATATTTGAGTGCTTCAGGATAATCCTTTTTTTCGGTAGCAATGATTGCTAGTTTTAGTCGAACTTGCTGGTTGTGGATTCCTTGAGGCGAAAATGTTAAATATTGTTGAGATAAAACATAGATGCGATCCTGAACATCTCGTTTTGATAACTGATCCTTAGACTGTGGCGAGCCAATATGTTTTTCAAAGGAATACAGGGCTGAATAATAGGAATCGTGTCGGATACTTGCGTCTTGAGATTTGTCTCCGACGATTTGATATTGAAGTGAAGCTTCTTGAAATTTTTCATTGTGAAAAAGAACTTCGGCCAAAAGATATCTGGTTTTTTTATCGCTCTCGGCTAAATCTTCATTCATGATTCCGATGCGCAAAAGACCGATCATCATTTCATTAAATTCTTTGTGTTTTTTATTTTTTTCCCAGATTTCCCACCATTTTTTTGTGATTTCCGCTTGGAAGGATTTTAATTTTGTATTGCAAGACTCCTGATAAGTTTCTTGTGTGTTTTGAGTGGCCCACTCGGATTTTGGCTGACAATGTTTTTGTGCAATTTCAATGTGTTTGAGGACAAGTTCCCGTTTTTTCATCGATTCATAATTATCTGTTAAGGCCATTTCTAAACTAACAGCAATAGGGGATAGAGGAGATTCCTTTTGAAATTGTTGAATGATTAAATTAGAATCTTCGTAACGTGAATAACCTTGGTAAAGTTGAGAAAGATCTGTGATAATCCATACCATTTCTTCATCTGTGGTGTGCTTTTTAAAAAAAGGGTACATCTGTGTTGGCTCATAAAAATCAGACGTGAAGAGAATTAAATCTTTTAAAGCTTCTTTTCTTAAGCTGTAAGCTGATGTTTTAGCATTAGCGACGATCAGAAGTTTTTCAACAGAATCATCTGAATTTTTTATGTTATAAAAAGCCCAAGCCGCTTTGTACATTCCGTAAAGATAGACTTTAGAATCTTTATACTTATCTAGTTTCGAAATTTCTTGGAGGCATTCTTTGAATTTTCCTTCGTTATAGTAAATTTCACCCATAGCCATAATTGTTTCCGGCATGTATTTTGATTCAGGAAATTTCTTAACTAGAGTTGAATACAATTCCAGGGATCTTTTGGTTTGATTGACCTGGGCATTGGCAAAGGCGCTTTCAAAAAGAATGGCATCCGTGTATTTATAGTTTTTAAAATGATTCAGAACATGGTCATAAACACCGATGGCTTTTTTCACGTATTCTTTTCCGCTTTTCACAGGCACAGGGAAAAGTTGAAGAGCTTTTTGAGCACTGGAATTTTCACGATTCAGGTCAAAGAAGCGCCCGGATTTTGACCGGCGCATATACAACTCAGCCAAACGATTATGAAGTTCAGCCTCGTGGGGGGCACCTTTATTTTTTTGAATGATTTTTGTGAGAGCTTGAATTGCTTTTTCTTCTGATTTAGAAATCATCAATTCAGAAGCGAGAGATTTTTTATCTGTTTCATCAGCTGATTCATTTGTGGTGCGAATTTCTGGAAGCAGTCCTTTGACTTCTTCAGCC
>JBKCTJ010000008.1:0-3336 GCA_046318875.1 Pseudobdellovibrionaceae bacterium
CTCTTGTTCTGTATAAGAGACTTCAATTTCGTGTCCCGATGGATCGTGGACAAACCAGTTGCTCATGTGAATATATTAGTCAGGTGTGAATTCAAAATTTTTCATTTGGAATGTTTTGAGACAAAATTGGCACAGATTGAAACAATATCTACTGCGCAAATTGGCGATATAGACGATCCTCACACTGTGGTGAGGTATAGTCTTGAACTTGAAATTGATTCTGTCGGCCCAAAATATTTGGCACGTCGGCTTTACGAAACTCTGAATCAGAATTGGCCTTATCTAGCATATCTAAAATTCCCTGTACTCGTGGTCCGCGAAGCTCAATGGGACCAGCGTTCGCCTGATGTTGTTTTGGTTGAATCCTCAAACACTAAGGCACCTTTTTCGCCGCGACTCCACCCTGAAACAATATTGTCCTTCAAATCAAAGTTTGGAATCTCATCATCGGGGTGCAGACATTCGGCTATAAGCCCGAGCAAGTTACCGCGGCGAAGACCTGTGCAAACGCCGAAGAAAATTGCGTAAGCTTTTTTCTTCATTTCGAGGTTCTCTTTGTAGGTGTGATCAATGGCCGTTTTAATTTCGTGCAAATCATCTTCGGTATCGGGAGTTTGCAGAAAAAATTGAGTAGTAACGGTCTATCCAGTTTCTTCTGTCTTGTAGACCCCATTCCTTGAAGATGGTCCGTATAAAAGTTGACTATATTTTAAAAAAATGTCAGCATTTATACCATAATGACAAAGCTACCAAAAGCCCTTCAGAAAGGGCCATTTACGTATAAGCAAGCCTTGGCCTCTGGACTCAATTTGAGAACGGTTAGACAACTTGTCGCCGACGGACAATGCTACACAGTCGCTAAGGGCGTCTATATGCCTACGAGCGTGGAATACAATGAAGTAAATCAATTCAGAGTGGCAACTCTTGTAGTGGGTCAGCCTTCGGCAATTTGTTTGGTCTCCGCACTATCGGTGTATGGACTTACCGACGTTATTCCGCGCAAGACTTGGATCACAGTGCCAGCAAAAAAAAGAACTCAAATATCAACTCTTAAAGTTTTGCGCCAAAGCGATCCCCAATGGAGCATCGGGATTGAAAAAAAAGACGGTTACACGATCACGTCCATTGAACGCACGCTCGTTGAATCTTTCTGCTATAAAAATATGATTGGCAGCACCGTCCCTATTGAAGCGCTGCGAGAAGCCGTCAGAAAAAAAATAACGACTCCTTCTAAAGTGCTCGATATGGCAAAAAAAATGAAAGTCGTTCACCGCATACTTCCGTACTTAGAGGCGATGGCGTGAGCAAGATGATTTCGCCCGATAAGATTCAACTGGAACTCAACAAACTCGCCAAAGCTTCGAAAACTCTTTCGGTGAATGACCTTCGCATGATTTTGGCCTTGGAGCGTGTGATTGCGCGTGTGGAGAATCACAAAAAGCTGTCGAAGCATTTTGTTTTCAAGGGTGGATTTGTTTTACTTAAGACTGTCAATTCAGATCGCTTTACCCGTGATGTGGATGCTCTTGCCATCGGCCTTTCTCGCAAACAAGTGCCGAGCCTCGTAGAAGAAACTTTGTCTCAAGATTTGCAAGATGGGCTTTGGTTCGGCGACGTCAAGACCAGCGACCTCGTAAATCAGGGGCCGTATGGCGGTTACACTTTCAACGCAGCTTTCACTATCGGCAAAGCCCCATCGGTTAAAGATCCAAAAATTAAAAAGTTCTCCCGAATTCGTATTGACGTGGGATTCGGCGACGCGCTGGATTCGGTGCCAGAAAAACAATCCATGCCGTCCATTCTTGCAATTGAAGAACCTGTTACTTGGTCAGTCTATCCGTTTGAGTTTATCTTTGCAGAAAAAATGGAAGCCCTGTTTTCTCGCGGCAGCAATAATTCTCGATCAAAAGACATCTACGACATGCAGCTTATCTTTGGAAAAATCAAAGATAAGAAATTGCTCCGCAAGGCCATTCAAAAAACTTTTGAAAACCGCAAGACTCCGATCCCTGACTCATTCTTGGCAACCGCCCAAGAGTTTGAATTGGCCGTTTTAAAAAAGGCGTGGGGTTCAGTTGAGCTATCTACTGGCGAAGAACCATTCGATGATGTTTGGGAAAAGTTTTTGACGGTCTTGCGTTCGTTGGAGTCTTAGAAGAATCATTCCGACCCTCTATGCCAGTTTTTTTTAATTCTCAAGATCACTGAGGCGAAATGCGAGCTGTGATTTTTAATAATCCCATTCGCAATTTTTAATAAAATCCCTGATTTTCAGTGGCAATCGTTTTGTTTTTAAGTGCGCGGCAAACAATATCAATAGCTTGCTGTGATCCCGTCGTAATAATTATTTGTTCGGGCTTTGCGGGAATTCCCCTTCGCACGAGACGCTTTGTAATTATTTTTCGCAGAGGTTCAAACCCTTGGTTGTCATACATGTAATGAAGACCAGGTAATTTCAATACAGAACGAAAACACTCTTGCAACTGCTTAAATGGAAGTAAATCACGACTGATGAAAACGCTTCCGAGATTGAGGGCACTCTTTTTCTTTTTGGTGTTGAGACTAAGGGTTGGGCAGCGAGTGCCGTATTTTTTGAAATCCCAAATTGCAGTTCTAAAACACGGACGGGTGGCAGTTTTGATCCAGGAGGAAATTGCCCTCTGTCGATTTCGTTTTTGATCGTATCAACAATTGATTTCGCATTCAGTTTTTTCGTCGGTTCAAAATTGATTCGGATATAGGGTGTTTGATTCATAGATTTTTAACTTATTCTATATTGTGATCTCTGGTTAGGGACAGCATCTGATTTTGGGTTGGGACAGTCATTTACTTTTACGTCGACCCACAGGGTCGATGAGTTAAGCTACTGAAAACTCGGGTTAAATTAAATTGAGGTCCTGGGAACTAAGTTATTAGTTGATATCTACTAAACTCTTAGTTAGTCTTTTGAGTGTGGGAGATTTATGAAAAAAGCAAAAAACAAAGAGACCGATGGCAAACTGCTCACCGAAACTGAATTAGAGTTGATGACCATCCTCTGGAGACTTGGCGAAGGTTCGGTTGCGGACGTGATCGAACAACTTCCGAAAGAGCGGGACCTCGCTTACACCTCGGTTTCAACGATCATGCGAATCTTGGAGCAAAAAGAGATTTTAAAAACTCGAAAAGAGGGACGCGGTCATATCTATACACCACAGCTGAAAAAAAATGATTTTGAGGCCAAGACTGTGAAACATGTTGTTGAACGCGTTTTTGATGGAACGCCTGTGGCTTTGGTGCGGCAGCTTCTCGATTCTGTCAAATTAGATGAAAAAGATTTAAAAGAGCTGCGAAAAT
>JBKCTJ010000009.1:0-2803 GCA_046318875.1 Pseudobdellovibrionaceae bacterium
GTACAGTCTTCGCAAGGTCCTGTATTAAGAAGAGACACCGTTTTAACAAGAGACACCGTTTCAAAAGGAGCATTTGTGAAAAACATGATTTTGGTTCTGATCGCAGTCGCTAGCTTTCAAGTTCAATCTGCCAACGCTTCAAACACAAAGAACCCGGCAAAGTGTGAACATCAAAAGGAACTTAAAGGTGGAATTTTGGCTTCAACAAACCCTCGTGAAGTGATGCGCGCCCCAGTTCAGCCACGACAAGCCCTCGGAAACACTCGTGTTGGCGGCACACGCTAATATTCATATTCCAGGACTTCTTCTGAAGGCGCATCTAAATATCGCTTTGGTTTGACCTTATCAGAGCGACTGGAAGACGCAATTTCAGCACCCCCAAGGGAAATGTCCGCCTTGCTCCAGGAAGAACCGACGGAGGCAAACTGCTGTTTAAACCAAGCTTTAATCTGCTGATAGCCAATTTGAATCAAGCGGGCTCCGCCCTGGCTAGCATCTCCGATCATACTTGCCACCGGGGAATTTGACGCAAAAGAGGTCATTCGATCGTCAAGACTTCGTCCCCCAATTTCGATTTGAAGCACAAATAAAAACACGGCTGCATACACAAAACATTTTAAAGTAAATATCATTTCACCCATTCTTCACTCCATTTGTTTCATCAATTTTTCAAAATCTTCTTTTTGAAAAGGTTTCTTTAAAACCCCATCGTACAGATCTGGCCCCAACCGCTTCACAAAATCTTCTGCAACCAAGGTCGTACAACCCATGACCTTTGTCTGGGGATATTGGGGCCGTACAATCTTTAACAGCTCTACGCCAGAAAGCTTGGGCATGACCAAGTCAATGATTGCAATATCAGGTAGGGTTTTTTCCAAAATCTGCAAAGCAGCTTCCCCGTCTTCGGCTTCTGCCACCACAACATGCCCCAGGTCTTCACAAAGTTTCTTCAAAATTTCCCGGATAAAAGTAGCATCATCAATGATGGCAATTCGTTTCATTCACATATGTTAAATCAATTCGAAGTTAAATTTGAGTTGATCTATCAGAATCAAGCCTTTGGGCTAATTTGACGTCAGCATAAATACCGAAGACAATATGTTCAGATGATATCTTTGAATTGCATCAAGTTTTTTCGACACGTCTTTTTTGCCTTTCAGGCAGGATATCTAACATTTGCCTTTCAGGCAAAGTATCTAAAATCTGCCTTTCAGGCAAAGTATCTAAAAACATTCTCACTTATGTTTTTACTGTTCAGCGTACCTGCTTATGCACAGAAAAGTATGAATTATTTTTCTGAAGCTGATATGCAAATCCGTCCACAAAAAGTTTTGATTCTGCCCGTTCAAGATAATACGAACGAAGTTTACGCCAAACCACTCACTGAAAAATTAATTCAAATCGTGGAAGCAGAAAATCAATATGCCGTTTCAAATTGGACTTCCAACGCCAAGTTTTTGAATTTATCTCCTGATTTTCTAATGGAACAACCCCAAGTTGTTAAAGATATTTTGAAACAATCCCAAACAGATTCAATGATTGCAACCAGAGTTTCCTTGGGCACCAAAGGCTTACAAGGAAAAATGACTTTTTTTCATGGCAGCGAAGGGCTACCTCTGTTGAGTGCAGAGTTCCGAGATCTTGGTGTAACTACAATTAAAGAGGTAGAATCCCAGATCGTAACGCTGTTTCAAGAAATGAAAAGCCAGATGAATTTTCAAGGAACCATATCCAGTCGTCAAGGCAATCAAGTGACCATGAACTTAGGGACTTACCAAGGCGCAAGGGACAATGATCTCATTTCAGTGATTCAATTTTTAAAAGTTCAACGACATCCCCGCTTTCAATTTATGATCAGCGCAGACCGGGAAGTTATCGGTAAAATCCGCATCACTAAAGCCGAAGAACATTTAAGCTTTGGCCAAGTGATCTTAGAAAAGGAACCGCTTTTACTTTCCCTGGGCCACAAGCTTTCTATAGATCGCATGGTCAAATATTCAGACGTGGTGAAATCAAAAAATCAAGTTCTTGAAGACATGAATAATAGACAAGACACCAATTATGTTTTTGGCGATCAACCCAAAGAATGGGAACCCATCCAGCCGCCACAATTTGGGCGCGTGCAGCTGATAGCTGGATTCGGCCAATACAACCAAACGGCTGCTTTGCGCAGCGCTGGCTCTATCACAGCAACTGAAAATTTTGCACCCCAGGTTTTAGTCGGTGGTGAAATGTGGTTCAATAAAAATTATTTTTTAAATCTTGAATTTAAGCAGTCGCAATTTAGTGTGGACAATCCCCTGAAAAATTCTTCGCCAGATAAATTAAATATGTCCTTTGGTCACTATCACATCATGGGAATTTATAATTTACCATTTTCAGACAGTTTTTTTGGGCCAAGAATTCAATTTATGGCAGGTTTTCACAAATTTCGAAGTAGGTCGGATGAAAGCACACCTATCGCTTTCACAAACATGGAATACGGTGGCTTAGCCTTTGGATTTTTAGGCGCTTTCCCCATTGATGAAAAAATCGATATGGGTTTGCAGTTTAAATTGTTTTACAACCCGACGGTTTCAGAAAGCTCAACAAACAACTCCGGTAGTGCAAAAGAGCCTAATTTAAATTTGTTTAGTTTATTTGGTAGCTACCGTTACAAAACCAATATAAACTTCGTCGGACGATTTGACCTTGAATATTATTCTGTAGATTTCGGAGCCGACGGTTCCCGTCCAGATCCCACAACCAGCGTCAATCATCGAATGACGACGCTGTTGGGTGGGATAGAATACTTGTTTTAAAG
>JBKCTJ010000010.1:0-12533 GCA_046318875.1 Pseudobdellovibrionaceae bacterium
GTTCATAAGCACTTGATTGATCTGCGTAACAAAACACAAAATTTCAGGGATTTTTTCAAAGTTTTTATTGATTTGAATTTTATTTTTGATTTCTCCCGAGAGCAATTCGAGGGTGGCATCGATACACTGGTGCACGTCCACTTCTTTCAAATTTGCTTTTTCGAGTCTTGAAAAATTTCTAAGGCCAACAACAATATCCCTGGTTCGACGGGCACCATCTTGGCAAGAATGAATGAGTTTCGGTAGATCCTGCTCAATATAGCTTAATTCATATTCATCAGACAGCGCTTGGAGATTTTCTGGATTTTCCTTAGCCGTTTTTACAAGATTCAACAGTTTCGTGGAGTATTCCTGAAGATGAGACATATTGCTGTAAATGAAACCAATGGGGTTGTTTAATTCGTGAGCCACGCCAGCCACCAATTGTCCGAGACTAATCATCTTTGCAGAATGAATCAGTTTAGACTGAGTTTCCTTCAGGTCTGAATTGGATTTCTCGAGCTCGGTAATTTTTTTGCGTAAATCATTTTTTACTTGAGTGATCTTTAAGCTCATCATGTTGAATGATTCAGTTAACAAGCCAATTTCAGTTTTATTATTCACTGGGATAGTAATTGCTTGCTCTTGAGATTCAAAGGACTGTAGTGCTTCGACCAAATCGTTCAATGGTTTAAGCACGTAGGAAGAAGAAATCAATATGGTAATGAACAAAATAACCCCAGCCATTCCGACAACACCCAAAAAGGCGACGTTAATTTTTCTGATCACATCTTTGGATTCTTTTTTAGAAACCCCAATTGCAGTAAAAAATTGTGTTGATTCCCATTGTATCGGACGGATCAAGAAACCAAAAGGTTCTGTTCCCAAGTTGATTTCAAAAAATTGCTCCGGAGAACTTAACAAGGTCGTTTTTAAAAAATCATCTTTGTTACGATAAAATTCACTATGGCTAGAAAGAGCAACAGCACCTGAATCTTTGAAGTAAAGAAGTTACAGATTAAATCTAGATTTCAAACGCTCAATGAAGATTCTGTCTAAATCAATGACTTGTTCGAAAAAACCGATTGTTCTACCGGAGCTGGATTTAAATTTTGAATAAAGTTTCAGAGAAATTTTCTTTTTATCTTTTAGCTCAGCAAACCCAATTTCGGTATTGACCTCCAAATGGGTCATGTACTTATCAGAAAGCAAAATGCGTTCATTCACAGGAAAAAATTCTTGAATACGAGATTTTTGATCTTTAAATAGACTAAAGATGAGCTGACCGCTTTGATCAAAGAAACTAAATTGCGAAGAAAAATCCGACTGCAGATAAACCCGAGCCAATTCTTTTAAGCTGCGACTGTCACCCGTGGAGAGGTAATACATCAAGCTTTCGTCTTTCGAATATTTTTCGCGTTTTTGAATCATCCCACTGCGGTAGTCTGCCAGCACAGTTTGAATATCCCGAGCATAAGAGTTAAGCCTTTGAGAAAGCTCGTTATCGATGGCCTTTTCAAACTTCTTCATCGAATAAACTGTGACGAAGGCTAATGGAGCGATGGAAAAGAATAGAAACCAAAGAACAAGAATTGTTCTTAATGATCTTTTGGGTTTCTTTCTTAAATACTTCAATGGCTTTTTGCCTTATTGTTTATGGTTTGGTTTCTTCAAACTCTAAAATCAGACGTATAATTCCTTGGGCCATGACACGGGGATGTTTTTCCTTGACGATTTTTGACTCTCCATACAAGGCTAAAAACTGATTCAATTCAGCTAACTTATTTTCCGGCATTGTAAAATGATAATATGCCGATTCCGGAGTTTTTTTCCAACCTAGCGCAACATCTCCGGCTTTTCTTCCGCCCAGTTCAATTATTTTTTCTGTAATTTTGGGTTTAGTATCTTGTAAGTTTGAAATGAAAATACGACTGCGATACAGATAGCCTCGACTTCCCGCGGCCTGAGGCGCTGAAGTATCCCTATTTTCACTCGGAACAGAAGGATTTTTTTCAGCAACAGGTTTTGGAATTTGGGAAACGGGCGCCTTCGCTGCCGGAGTTGGCACTACATGATCTGCTGGACTTGTTTTTGCGACTTCTTTTTCATCGGTGAACTCGGGCTTTTCTTGTTTTTCATAAGTCGATAAATCCAATTCAGATTGTATTCTTGGTGCCTCAACCAAAACAATTTGCTTCGATTTCTGTTGAGTGAGCTGATGATAAAGATTTCCCCATGGCACAGTCAAAAAAATCCCCAAGGCAACGAGAGCGCTGGCAATAATGCCCGCACTCTGGCGTAAACCCGAAGACCATTCCGAAAAATCTAAACGCTGACGAAGATCCCAAGTCAGCGGTTTTGCGACTTGAATTCTGGCAAGGGCCTTTTCAGAAACTTGAAGAGCCTTTAATTCTGACATAAAACTTTGGCCCATGACCATGTATTCTAATTCTTGACGAAGAGGTAATGATCCAGACAAAAAGTCTTCCGTAATTTTGCGATCTGCAGGAGAGAGTTCTCCTTTAAAAAATTCAAAAAGTTTTTCTTTGCTAAAAAAGCTACTTTTTAAACTTTCTTGATATTTTAACAGTGGAGCAGTTTTTTTTATCTCGGCGGGCTTCATAGAGACCCTTGTTTTTTCAAGTATTGTCCGATTTTGATTAAGCCTTTTTGCAAACGATATTGGATGGTCCCCTGGGACTCATTCAAAGCTTGCGCAAGATCTGATGAAGAAATACTGAAAACTTCACTCCAGATAAGAGCCAAGTATTCTTCATGCCTGAGATGTGCTAAAAAGTATGCCCAAGAATTCAGCTGGGATCCACCTTTTCTACTGATCACTTCAGGGCTCAACGTTGGCAGAGGACTGCTGTAAGAAATACGAACTGGGTATTTTTTCCATATGCGATAAGTTGCACGAACGAAATTTTGGTCAGTCTGTCTTGAGTATAAAGAAGATCTTTGCAATTTAGAAAACAAGGCAATAGCCTCAATTGATAAATCAGAAGATTTTGACTCATCCACATGGGTGAAGAAAAAAAATTGAGCAAATTCTTTTGGATAAAACTTTTCCACTCACTTATGTTAACTGATTTTTGAAGTCAGACAAGACAGATCATCAGTCGATGGAAACTTGTCGAAGAAGCTCAAGTCGGTCCAAGGCCATTCCAGAACCTAAAACCACGCACTTCAAAGGATCTTCGGCGATGGATACAGGGAGACCCGTGCGCTCTCGCAATAAAACATCTAAATTTGCCAGCAAAGCACCGCCTCCTGTGAGGACAATTCCATTATCCACGATATCAGAAGCTAATTCAGGTGGTGTTTTTTCAAGTGCAGTTCGAACGGCATCAACAATTTCTGACAAAGGATCCATCAAAGCATCATTCACTTGGGAACTTGTAATCTCGATGGTTTTTGGAGCTCCTGCGACCAGGTCGCGCCCTTTGATTTCCATGGATTTTTCTTCTTCAAATGGATAAGCGTTTCCAATCTTAATCTTGATTGATTCAGCAGTTCTTTCACCGATTAACAAATTAAACTGTCTTCGTACATAATTGATGATTGCTTCATCAAACTTATCACCGGCAACTTTAATTGATTTACAGTAGACAATACCACCTAAAGAAATGACTGCAACACCCGTTGTTCCGCCACCCATATCAACAATCATATTTCCGCTTGGCTCCGTAATTGGCAGCCCCGCACCAATGGCAGCAGCCATAGGTTCTTCAATTAAATAAACTTCTCGCGCACCGGCAGATTGCGCAGCTTCTTTTACAGCGCGTTTTTCAACTTGAGTAATGCCGTAAGGAACACAAATAATGATTCGAGGACGAACAAAACCTTTTTTTTCACCCTGAGATTTGCGAATAAAATAGCTCAACATGGACTGAGTGACTTCAAAATCAGCAATAACTCCATCTTTAATTGGACGAATTGCAACGATGCTTCCAGGAGTTCGTCCCAGCATTTCTTTGGCTTCATGTCCCACAGCGAGGACTTTATTTTGAGTTCCGCGAAAATTTTTCTGAACCGCAACGACGGAGGGTTCATCAATAATAACGCCTTTACCCTTCACATACACCAGGGTATTCGCTGTTCCCAGATCGATGGCGATGTCATTTGAGAGATAATCACTAATTTTATCAAAAAACTTCATTTGCTACACCTTAGCCTTAAAGTGTAGAGAGGCAATAATCAGGAGTCAAGAAGACTCCCTGCACATATTTTTATCGATCAGCAACTCTTGAACGGCGAGCTTCAGCGCATTCAACGGAAAGTTCGTATCCGGTTTCTTCTTCCTTAAATAATAATTTTTGTTTTGATGCAGCTGTCCCACCGCCTTTAAATTCACGTTTTTTCTCAATTCCAATTCCTGAAGCCTCAATGATGATTCCACCTTTTCTGAGACCATTCAGTGTTTGATAACGAATGATAATTTCTTCGTCACCGTTTGAAAAAAGCTCCATCTCGTCGCTAGCAGTTGCATCAACAGTCAAATCCTTTGCAAACAAAATTGCTCGAGCTTCGCGATCTCGTTTTAAAGATCCCTGGCATCGAATATTCAGCTCCTCCGGCAGATCATTCGCTTCAATATTGGCATTTGGATATTGGCATGCCACCACTAGTTTTTGACCCGTTTCATCATCTTCCATGGACATTGAACCAACTTGATCAAGACCAGTATAAAAAGTTCCGCTCATTTCTTCTCGTCGTTTTACTTTGAATTCAACCTGGATTTCGTCCCGATTGGCAGAGGGAGACATAATTTTTGACGATACTTGAAAAGAACCGACACTAAAATTCCGAGCTCCTCGATCAGTCAAAGGAATGACAACCGCGTTTGCTTTCTGGGCAAAACCTGTCCCAAACATTGTCCCTAAGCTGACCTCAGATTTTAATTCTGACTGGCAATAAACAAACCCATTTTGAGCAGCATCTAAATTTGGTTGTAAACGACCGTTGGCTCCAGCGCAGTTTTTCTGTGTTTTCAATGAATTTCTTTGGACACGGGTATCACAGTTATTTCCAACATCAATGTTTTGGCTGATCAATAAATTATAGTAGGCCTGAAAACTCGGAACAAATTGAGGCATCGATTGACAGCTCACTCCATTTTGACTTGTGCCAGAAAAACTGACTCGAAGCCCGGAAGCTGGGAAGCTTTGAGGAGTCACATTCTGCGCATTTAAAACTGCATTATTGGTGTCCCAGTTCACAGTTGTCGGTCCACCGCAGGCTACGGATGTTGCAGAGCTTGAGTTTCCGCTACCGCCGCCGCATGATGCGAGGAACAGAATGGATGTTGTCAGCAAGAAACCGCTTGCGCACTTTAAAATCAAATGTGTTTTCACTTGAAACCTCATTCAGTCATCTATTCACCATTCGAATAATGGTGCTCTGACCAAGATCAGGAGCATTTTTCATTCCAGAAGAATACGGTTCAAAATGAGGCTGAGGGTTTCAGAGGCAACCCGTGCCAATAGAAAGCAGGTCTGTGACAAAAAATGTTTCCAGCTGTTCAAAAGAAGAACGTTAAAAATCCAAGGATGAAGAAAAATTAAAGGCGACTTCGACTAATAAATTCTTGGTATTCGGCTTTCTCACGAGCTACGGTTTTTTCGTTCCATCCAAGCAAAGCTCTAAATACTTCAGCGATTTCATCGATTTGTGCTAAACCATGATCCGGATAAGCCAAATACAAAGGAACCCGCCGAGTACAAAAATCTGTCAGATGAAGACACATCGTCTTTTCAATAGCAATTCTGGCTTCGATTTGAATGTAAGATAAATCCAGATTTTCTTCATCAAATAAAAATTGTTTTGCTTCCATCCCATATCTTTCTGCAAGAAGCTGGCATTCAGGCAAAGGTCTGTTTAACTTTTTAGACCAACTCCACACTTGAGAAAGCGCCAAGTTCCAAGAATCCGAGCTCACGTAGGGGTTTAAAGGAATTTCGGTTTGACTTGAATAAAATTTAATTTGGTCTTCTTCGCTAAAATAATTCAAGCAGTGATCAACAACCTGCTCCGACATCAAACGATACGTCGTGTACTTTCCCCCGGCGACAAAAGTCATTCCGCGATCATCATCCAAAATGACATGTTCGCGACTTGTCTTTCCTTCCGTACTTGAACCATCATAAACCAAGGGTCTTACACCTGCGTAAGTTGAGACGATATCGGCTTGAGTGATATTGGCTGTAGGAAAATAATCTTTGGTCACTTCTAACAGATAATCGACATCTACCTGGTCAACTTTCACATTTTTTGGATCACCTTGAAAATCAGTATCCGTTGTTCCGATTATCACCATTTCATGCCGGGGAATTGCAAAAACAATGCGATCACTTTTTTGCGCCCCCATCACCACGGCCTGTTCCAGCTGAAACCTGTTTTTATTTAGAGTAATATGAACACCTTTGGTTGGCCGAAGCATTTTTTTCCAATCACTGAAAACACGCTGAGCAAAGAGATCTGTCCACGGACCGACTGTGCTGACAAAATGTTTTCCGCGAATTTTAAAAGTTTTATTTGAAATCAAATCTTTGCATTCAAGAGCAACGATGTGATTTTCGCTATTGAAATGCGGCTTTATGGCTTCCACGTAATTTGCACACTTTAAACCCAACTCGTGAGCAGAGCGCAGGGTTTCATGAACAAGGCGGTCATCATCCATGTATCCGTCAGAATACAAAAAGCTACCTTTCAAATCACGACTTCGTAAATTGGGCGCATGTTCTTTTGTCTCTTTCGCCGAAAGCATTTGATGCAGTTCTGGAGCTTGAAACAAAGCGAGAACATCATACAAAACCATACCCGCCCACATCTTGAGCATTCCAACTCGAGAATCTTTAAATAGTGGAATCATAAATCGCAAATGATGGGATAAATGAGGTGCAATCGCAAAAAGTTTTGTTCGCTCATTTAAAGCTTCAAACACCAATTTAAATTCCATGTTTTCTAAATATCGAATTCCTCCGTGAATGAGTTTGCTGGAACGTGAAGAAGTTCCCTCTGCAAAATCTTGCAATTCCACCAATGCGACTTTCATTCCGCGAGAACATGCGTCTCGAGCAACTCCAGCTCCATTGATTCCGCCGCCAACGATAACTAAATCAAATTGCTCGGTTTCCATGTCTTGTATGTAGGAAGTTCTTTCAAAGGAGCTAAAACTTTTCATAGATCCGTTTTCAGTAGACCCCACTTATATTGCCTTCGTAGTTTTCACAGAAATAACGGTGGGCTGCCAAACTTCCGGCTTTAAACCAGCAATGGAATTCATGACTCCACTGTTGTTCGGAAAGAGAACTCTTTGAAAATGCTTTTCGCGAGAAATTCGATAAGCCAAATCGCATAATTCATCGCGCGCTTGCAATGCCGTATAAGAAATATGCTCCACCCACAAACACTGCATCTGTCCTTCTAAAAATAAAAATGGTTGGGCCAGGATATAACCCATCAATACACCTTCAGGAGATTCCGGTGTTTTTACATCGACATCTCGAATTAGAAAACTCCAACCTAAAGGCAAATAATGTTCTAAAGATTCTTTCCGCCATCTTGCACTCCACGTTGCAAAAATAGCTTCACTGGAATCAAGGGTTGATTCAGCAAGCCTCTTTTGTTCGAAGGACAAAATTTCATCTAGATCTTGAATTTGAATGACACGACTTGAAAGACTCATATGTTCCATATCATACTCATCTGATATGAAATTCAAAGAATATTCTGTTGATGTGTGGAGTAAAATAGATCGAGCCATTGCTCAAGCTAAAAAAGAGGATCCTCATCCTGTGGCTGCTTTTGATGCTGACGGGACTTTGTGGGATACCGATTTAGGCGAAATGTTTTTCAAATATAAAATCGCAAATAATATGGTGCCGATGCCCAATGATCCTTGGCAATACTACCAGGATTTGAAGAAAAAAAATAACGATCCAAGAGAAGCCTACCTGTGGTTGGCTAAAATCATGAAGGGCGTGCCAATTAGCACGGTCAAATCTTGGGCACAATCTGGCGTTGATGCGAATTCACCGATTCCTGTTTTCAACGAACAAAAAAAACTGATTGAAAAATTGCTCCTCGCAGATGTTCAGGTTTTTATTGTGACTGCTTCCATCAAATGGGCAGTTGAACCGGGAAGCAAGTTGGTTGGGCTACGGCCGGAAAATGTGATCGGAGTAATGACGGAAGTGGTCGATGGCAAAGTCACTGATAAAAACTTTGGGATAATGACTTATCGCAAAGGAAAAGCGGATGCTCTGTTGCAGGCTACTGGCGGAAAGTATCCATTTTTAGCAAGTGGAAATTCAATTGGTGATTTTGAATTGCTTTCGGCAGCTACAAAAATTCGCTTATGCGTCAGCGCAGCCACCTCTGCGAACCAAGAACTTTACTCTTCTGAAAAGAAGCTCTTTGAAATGGCCGCTCAAGCCAATTCTCCAGAATGGATTCTTCACCATTTTTAGTGGAAATCAGCAAGAGTTAGCCCTAACAAATTTCGAACTGTGGGTAGCTATAAAGACATTCAGGGAAACGGGCATGTAGAATGTGCAAATAAGCTTTTGGCGCAATCAAAGAAATTTTAACTGCGTGAGTGTGGCCAGCGTCTTTGGAAGATTCAACTTCTACGCTGCCTAAAGATAAAAGATCAACCAAATCACGGGCGTTTCCTTTTCATAAAATACTTTTCTTGATCATCTATAGGCATATTGAGAATCACTTTATTCAACAGCGCTTTTAATTCCTTGAAAAGAAACCAACTGGTGTTCAGTGAATACATTAGGGTTCTTCCGATTTCGCGGCCAACAAGAATATCAGCTTGTTCAAGTTTATTTAAGGTTCGTGTAACTTGAGTATTACTTATTTTATATATTGTTGAAACTACAAGAGGGTAAGCTTCCCCTAATGCGACCAATTGCAAAAGACAAAAAACTGTAGTCTTACTTCCAAAAAGTTCTGAGAGCATATTTACCTACTTTAGGTAAATATCTACCTAAAGTAGGTAAATTTGAATCTCTCGAATTATTTTCTGCAACTCTTCCGCCGCTTCAATTAAATGAAAGATAATATAGTCTTTGTTCATGTTTCAAAATTCTCATCCTTACTAAAGGTGGTCCAGAACCAAAAGCGAAATTTAGAAAAAAATCGCTCAGCCCTTTGGGGTTGTGTTTGAACGAAAAAAATCTGCAATCTGTTGTTTAGAAGCTAAACTTTGTGCTGCATCCAAAACTAATTTTTCAAATTCATCTTCATTTGCATTCACCATAAAACCATTTACTTGGAGAAATACAGAGGCCGCTAAGGCTGCAATGCGCTTATTTCCATCATTGAATGCATGGTTCTTAACTAAATGAAAAAGATACGCGGCGGCCATCTCAAATATATCTTTGTGAAGGTACTCATCGCCAATTCCAGCCTCCGGTTGTCCGAGTGCTGAGAGTAAGAGGTCTTCGTCTTTTAGACCATGAGATCCTCCAAACAAATTAATCTACAACTCGTGCAATGCGATGACTTGCTCAAGTGTGAGGAATTTCGGATTCAAACTCATTTAGCCAAATTCTTCATCATTTTGCTGTAGCGCTTGTTAATATCATTGGCAGCATTCATGACTTCGTCGTCTGAAGCTCTCTCGCCACGCTCTTTAATGAACCGAATATTTAAACCATCTTCTTTTGGAGTAACTTCCACCACTGTATTTCGATCAAGTTGATAAAGTTCAGCTATAGGTTTATCGATGATTAGGCCAAGACTAGAACCAATCGCAGTTAGATTCTTTCTCATGTCACACCTCATTCATAATTATGCCATGGTATTATTTAAAATACAATCTAGAATATTAAGCCACAAATACTGTATAAAATTCAGTAGTCTACGGACTCTGTCTCAATATGAGATATTTCGGGCTTAATCCCCCTTTTTGAGGCGATTTCGGTCCAAAGAAGAGTAAATTCCGTACGGGTATAAAGTTACATTTATAACAAAATGTTGTTGTATAATATATTTATATAATGTTACATATATAACAACTGGAGGATCGGGTGAAAAAAGCTAATAAGAAAGTAGAAAAAGTAATGAAACCTAAAACATTAGAAATCGAGAGAGTTCAGCTAGGAATCCGTATGGAGAAGAAAATGGTAAAAGTCCTTAAGGCCGTTGCGGAGTACTTTGATGTAACCTTAACGGATCTTTTAGAGTCCATCGTTCTTCACTCATTTGAAGGCGGAGGAGCCAATGCATTTATGGACGATGTCATTCCAAAAATAAACGAATTTAAAAAGATATATGGAATGGACTACGGAGTTCATGACAACTTCCGCTTTAGTGAAAACACACAAAACTAAATAAATTTATTTGAATTAGATTTTTTAAGAGAATTAAGGGAGGTCTGTTTTCACAACGGCCTCCTCACAGAAGTCGAAATCCTCACCTCCATTCTTATAGAAAAAATAGAGGTCTTAGAAAAGGGGAGGGTGGTGCATTAGATCTTTGAACCGCACCAAAAACTGCGGCTTAATTTCATTGTGCGCCCATTGCGAGTCTAAAACTTGAAATAACTGAAGAGAGAAAGTAGGCTCATTTTGTGAATCAACTGTCCAAATTTGATTGTCGCCAAATCAAAGATCTAACGAAATTTTTCTCCTGAATCCGCAGATAAGAATTTAAATTTTAGTTTAAGTTGTTGAATTTTATTCTTTAGTTTTGGTGGTAGTTCGCACCGATTGGGTGAAGGAATTTTTGATTTGATTTTGTACTGGTGACAAAATAATTTTTGGTTTCTTTTTGATTTAAGTGAGGTTATTAAGCCTGAATTTGCAGATTTCATCATACAGGAGAAATTTCAGTATGTTGTTATCTGTGCTGCAATTACTGATATTGAGAAGTGTTTCAAAGAACAAACCTTATCAAACCAGATAAACATTGTCGGTACACTAAGACTCGACCGCATTGCAAACATCCCGCAATGGGCATTCGGTTTTACATTGCACGGATTTCATCATCAAGCTTCACAACAGAGACGTTCTAAAAGATTTGAGACTGGAGCGGTTGCCATATCCATCACCTGTGAAGTCCAATACATCAATAAAGATTTTTTTAGTTTCAAAAAAAAGCATTGCTTTGATTAAAAGCTTAGAAGGAAAATTGGCGAAATTTCTGCGTTCTATAAAGTAAGGAATCTAAATTGCGGCGCAACTCGAAAAGATTTCCTTGATGACCACTGCGCCTAGGTAGGGTAGTCCAATTCCTCCGAATGGAGATTCCATGAGACCATTGCTTGCGGCTATTCTAATTTTATTTTCAGCATACACGGGTTGGATCGTCTGGGAATTCGGCTATACCAGCGTGTTTGAAGTTTCTTTCAGGGAACATCCTTCTACCCAAGTTGTGATCGACTTATTTGTTGCCGGACTCATCTTGCTACTTGTAATGGTTGCTGACAATCGAAGGCATGGCAGACCATTTCGGAAAGTTTTACCTTTTTTGATTTTAGGCATTTTTACGGGCTCAATCGGAGCCCTTCTTTATTTCTTAATTTATCCAGACTTACTTATTGCTAAGAAGAATACTGGTCACTAAGCACTTGATTGTTGAATGGTTTGAATCCAGAAAAGCACTATAAACCAAATTTGTTGTTCTTTAGCGATCATCATGAAGTCAGAGGTTTTACGACTTCGTGGCAATCAACAATCAAGTGGTTTTATTCAGATTGGCTTATTTCTAAAAAGTTTCTCCCAAACTCGGGCCGTGACCAGCAGCCTTTCGGCGCAAGGCTTGCGGTAATTGCACGTTCGCAGCAATTTTCAGGTAAATTGCTTGGGCAGAGGAAATATCAGCGCATACCCGGGGGCGTAAACGGACTTCTCCGAAGCAACTTTGAAGTTTACGCATTAAACTGTCGGTGGAGCTATGCTGCCCTTCATACTCAAGTCGAATAACGTATCCATTGTTCTCTGAAAAAGCGGTTTCCGCTAATATCTCGAGGGCCCGCTGCGCCCCAGAGAATCGATGGATCCGCCATTCCCTATGATCAAAGATATTTCCAATTAAACGTGCACGGATTGAATGATGCGTTCGATTATTATTGGTTGCTTTTGACGTCAAAAATTCAAAAATTTTGATTTGTATTTCTTCCGGAAGTTCCAAAGCAATCAGAGCGGCCGTCAATGCATGAGGCATTCCTCCAGGAGAGGAAATTTCAGGTAGTTCCATTTCCGCAAGTGAAAGGTTTCCAGATTTTGTCATGAGTTCTTGAACAAGCAGGGCCCTCGTCGGTAAGGAAACTGGCGTCGTCATTAAAAAACGCACAACCACATCGGCAAGCAAAACTGCATCTTGCGGAGTTCGAATGAACTGCCGAAGGGTCAAAGCCTTTGATTCAGCATCCATGTTCGCTGAAACTCGTTCAAAATCACTGGCCAACTTAAACTGCTGTAAATAAATACTGATAATTGAGGATTTTTCTGGTGGCAGTTTTCCGCTTTGTATCGTTTGCTGCAAGATCCATTCTATATCCGAAAAGGGATGCGGATAAACTTTTCCGCGAGAGA
>JBKCTJ010000011.1:0-2226 GCA_046318875.1 Pseudobdellovibrionaceae bacterium
GAGTAGGTTTACTCGATGAATAAATTAATTATCGTCGCAAAAAATAAACTCGGCCGACTCGGTTCACATTTCGGTTTCTAGTCATTATTAGAAATCATGAGCTGCGAGGGAAAACAAAGACCAAAATAATTTAATCATCGAGCATCAGGACAGGTAAACATGGAAATCACATTGACCATAAAAATCCATTCTCTTTTAGATCATGAAACTTGAAACGCATGAACTTAATGCACATCCGTTTCAAGTTTTTTAACTTTTTCCAAGATACCTTTTAAGGCAACCCTTAGAGAGCAGCTCAGGATTGCATGATCTATGCGGCCTTAGGCACAGGATAATAGGTCTGTTCTGAGTGCGGAAGATACTGAGTTTTAAATCGTCGCAAGTTTTGGCTGAATGCTTTGTCATAAGTCTTGTTGTATTCAGAGAACAACTTATCTAGATAAGAACAATATGCTTTATACATATGTGTGGTCAGGAAGTTGCAATACCAGGGAAACGGCGTCTCATTGCTCATCCAATATTTTTTGCCAAATGTTGTGATTGAACTATTCATCATGCCCCACCACTTCTTGGCTTCTGCCTTATGAAGAAAATTGCCAACAAAATAGGTGCGCCCAGCATGAGTCATTTTCACCGTCCTTTACGTTACATCGCTATCATTAACGACAGCCAAATATCGGCTGGAATACAAAAAACATAAGGCCAGTCGTTTGGCTGTCTGAGATTCATCCAATTCTTTCGAGTTTCTCAATTTTAAACTACTTTTCAGGATTATAGATTGTTTTTTGTTTATACATTCTGCAGTTTCAAGGATTTGGATCTTGATCTCATTTTGGGGCGATTTCATGAATTTAACTTAAAGTCGTCCATCAGGCTTGACTGTGTTTCGAAATCAATTGTTATGATATACGCACTGAGGTTTTCAAATGAAGGGAATGGTGGCTGGATCATCCGGCCTTGTTGGCAGTCATTGCGTGCGTATCATTTTACAAGATATTGATCTTGTCTCGGGAGTAGATCTTTATGGTCGAAAACAAACGGAAATCAATCCTAAATTTCATTTTATTCCCGCTGATTTTCAATCTTTTCCCGGGGATCTTTCAAAAGATATTGATTTTGCCGTGTGTGCTCTTGGAACGACTATAGGTAAAGCCGGATCCTCCGCAGGTTTTCAAAAAGTGGATCACGAATTTGTCGTGAATTTTGCAAAACACGCCAGGACTCGAGGTGCCAAAAAAATGATTTTGGTTTCTGCTCTGGGTGCCGATGAAAAATCAAAGTTTTTATACAATAGGACCAAGGGCAAAGCAGAACAGGATTTAATAAAACTCAATTTCGAAAGTCTTGTGATTCTGCGTCCAAGTGTTCTGCTTGGTGTCCGAGATGATTTTCGCTTGGCTGAAAAAACTGTATTTTTGTTTGAGCCTATTTATCGACACTTGATGGTGGGGCCACTTCAAAAATTTCGACCCATTCGTGCAGAAGTTGTCGCAGCAGCCATTTGTCGAAAAATTATGGAGCAAACAAAAAAAGTTGAATTTATTGAAAATGATGAAATTTTAAAGCTGAGATAATGGATAAAGAAAGCCTATACTGATCGAAAAAAAGAAGGGAAAGCGCGCAAAAAGGAGAGGACCTTGCGTGATCTAGATCGCCTTATTTCGAGACAAGTTAAATTTATTCTGTCAATATTTTCTGACGTTTGCTAATTTGAATATGGGGATTTTGAATTGATATCATCGGGGGATGAGTGAGACTAAAGGATTTGAATTTTGAAAATGTTGCTGTGGTTTTTATTAAGTTAAAACGAAATTTCATGATCCTCTTCCTTGGAATAAGCGTCGCAGTTCTGTATCAAAACTGTTCAGGTTTTCAATCACAAAATTTGAATGATTCAGCAGTTAGAGGTTTGGCGACGACTCCGGTTGGGACATTTGATTCCTTGATGGCAATGTCTGATGGGAGAGATCAAAATGCTATTGCAATGTCGACCAAGGCAAGCATCATGCCTTCTGCAACCCACGTTGTTTTTCCATCCAGCGAAAGCCAGCCTTATATGGTTTATTCATCTTCTATTTTGAATTCGCTCATGGCCATGGGTGGGTGGTTAAGCCAATCAGATATTGGACCTGATCGGCTTTATATCAGTTCATTTACTGGACGAGACTGGGGAGCGCTGAAGCCGGTCCAATGGATAAATGAAGGTGTACCCGGAGTCGTTAACGG
>JBKCTJ010000012.1:0-48508 GCA_046318875.1 Pseudobdellovibrionaceae bacterium
ATCATCTGGAATGATTTTTTTTTCTGGATAATGTCTTGCCAACAGAATTTTCCAAAATTCTGAAATTCGTAAAATTGAATCTCCTTGAAAGTGACCATGGGCTTCCATGATTTTTTCTTGAAGTTCAATTTTTGATCGAATATTGGAAACAATCCAAGTGTGATCTGTCTGATTGAAATCTTGAAAATACTTTAATCGATCAGAGGGGGAAGACAGAAGATGCGTTCGAATCATTTCACAAGAATGTTAGATATTCAGAGAAGTGGCAAGCAGAGGATTATCTGCGCTGTTTCAGTTTTCTTTTGCCACCATTGCTATCAGTGAGGCTAAAGTTAGCATCAAATCCTAGTTGCAGGGAAAGTGTTGCTTGATATCTTGTTTGTGGGGTTTGGCCAGGGTACTCACCCAATTCTTCGGTCCAAGTCGCCGCGTCGAGAGTCAAAAACCAAAAATCAACAGCAGCACCATAAGTTGATAAGCCTTGGTTCACCCCATAGCGCAGATCGACGAATGGAAGGGAAAGTTCAGCTCCCATATGCAGTTTTTTTCCGAGCTGTTCACCTTGCAAAGTGATGTGGCGGTACTCGATGCCTGCCGTCAGATCGATACCTGGCAAATCAAGTTTTGATCCGAGTCCAAAGGAAAGATTGTCTTTGATTCGAGGTGGGGCTTCAGAACCCGCAGTTTTTGCAAATTGAGTGCTGCCCACATCTTGCCAAACGACTGTGGCTGTTGGTTGAAAAGGTGTATCAAGTTGAGTTGTCATGGATAAATCAACCCCGTAACCGGTGCCTCGGTTGTTGAACTGATCCATGATGTTATCCAGATTTCCGCTGGCGATAATACCCAGACTGACATCTTGATCTCCACCCCAACGGAGGATTCTTTTTAATCCTACACCAAAGGAACTCATGGGTCCCAGGGGCACCGCAAATCCAAGCATAGAAATGTTGTCATTGAGAAAATTCACTTGAAATTTTGGAAATGCAGGATTGTTCAATTCGGCATTGATTTGTAAACCGGAAAACACGGCAAAACCAAAATAGGGTATTGAAAGAGATGCTTTTCCAAAACCATTGACCCAAAAAGGTTTCCCAAACCAAGGATCGTATTCGCTCACGGGGTCAAAATCTCCGCCTTTGGAAGTATAATTATGCAAATCATAACCATTTTTATCAGCGCCAATGCCGAGGTTGATGATTTCAAGTTTAACACCCGAATTCCATCGCAAAAACGAAGCATTCAATATGACAGCATCTTGTTCTCGAGGAAAAAGAGTGAGCACTCCGCCCATCCCCATAGATCTTGTAGGACGGTACATTTCAAACAACTCTGCTGACCAAGCTGCTGAAGAAAAGAGTTGAAGGTAAAAAATAAAAAGAAAACGCATCATCAAGGACAGCACCCCACAACAGCAAGGCCAGTTAATGCACAGGAGCCGACTCCTAAATAATTTGTGTTTAGAATATCCCGAAATGAATCTGATGTCGGGTCGGTCACACTCGCGACATCAGTTATTGCGCAATTCAGCCCGGCATTCGTACATAAAGTTGTTATACTGGTAATACCCGTTCCAGCGTTGGCATTGGCAATTTGAGAAGTAATTCCAGAGAAATTTTCTAAGATGAGCCCAAGGCCAATAAACAATTCCTTCACGTTCGTATCGGAAATGCTCGTGTCCTGACAAACGTCGAAAGTAGCATCAGTGACTCCATCTTTATCAGTATCTGCAAAGTTCCGAAGAAATAATCCGATTTTGGCAAAACCATAAATCAACAGAAAGAAATTCTGATCAGCGGTCCGAACTGCAGCAGAACCAAAATTCTTCATAATTGTTTCTGACTGCAGACAGCCAGCGATGACAGGATCTTTTGTTTGGTAAACATTCATCAATTGTTTAAAAAACGTCTCCGTCGAGCTTTTTCCAAGTTCAGTTACCAAGTTCACAAAATTCATTCCGCACTGCCCGGCATAGGCACCGGCCAGCGCTTCACGTACTTCAGTATTTTCCTGATATTCCGCTGGCAAACTTAATATTTTTGCAATCGCATCATTGTAGTTCTGCGAATCAATTAATTTTAAAGCATCTTCAAAAATCGCGTCTGAAGTATCTTGGGTGGACAAATTTTTAAACAAGTTTTCACCACATGAGATGACAAAAAATGCAGTGATGAATAAAATAAAGACATGCTTAATTCCTATTTTTTTCACTTTCATAATCTCTCCTTAAAAACGAAAAGCAAATTTTAAAACATACCTACGATCTTCCTTTGGTAAAGCCGCAGTTCCCACTTCTTCACCGTAGCTTCCAATTTGAAATTGAAAGCGTTCACTGGCGAGTTCCAATCCAGCAGTCCAATAGCGCTGATGGTAACCAGCGCGTACAAAAAAAATGTCACTGAAATTGACTTCTGCGCCGGCATGATAAAGCTTTTGGCGATCATCCACATCTTTTGCTGTAAGCACATTGCGATATTCTAGAGAAAAAACAGACCTCGTTCGATTATTCAAAATAGGTGAAATTGAAACACCGACATCCATATCCTGAGTCACCGTGTTCGGGCGCGTTTGGGTTTGTAAGCGATTGTTGAAACTTTTATCGAAGGATGTCCCACCAACATCTCGCACAACAGCTCCTACAGAAGGTAAATATTGCCAAGGAGCAGTTAAAATTAAGCCCGTATCGAAACCAATTCCAACACCTTCCTTCGCAACACCCGTATCTGCTAGATTCGAAAGAGTTAAATCACCGTTCGGATCAAGAGCTGCTTCGTCGATTTCGATTCGAGAAATCAATTTTCCATTAAAACCAAATTTAATTCGGCCATCCCAAAGCCGGAAGTTATAACCCAAAACTACGGCCAAGTCGTCCCGGTAGAAAGTTTCCATTTCTGTCCGTGCTGTATTGACCTTTGCATCGAGAGTTCGGCGCGCGAGAATTCCGATCCCAAAGTTTTTAGCTACAAAGGAAGGAAACAATTGGGCTCTCGCATGATAATAAAGATCGGGATTTTCAAGTAAGGAGGCACTCACACTTGGTAGATCAAGGGGTTCCGTGAATGCTTTTTGTCGGTAGGCAACATCATAGTTTTTTGAAACTTCGATTTCAGGATCTATGGTTGTTCCATAAACATCTCGTAATTTACCCAGACCTGCTGGATTGACCGCAAGTGCTGTTTCATCGTTGGTGGTGACAACACTTGTCCCACCCATGGAAAGATTTCGAATTGTGTTGTAGAATTCGCGAATTTCTTTGGCTTCGCTTGGAAGTGGAAAAAATGAACTTCCACAGAATAAAAACAGACCACAGCATATTTGCCATAAACGGAGTTGAATGAATAATTTGAAAAATCTTCTTTTCATTTTTTCGACTTCCTTGTCGCATCATTGTCTTCGGACATAAATCATTCCAAGTTGAGACACTTTGAACAGATCCAGACATTTGTTTGGCCTTTGGTAAGTCCAAGGTCTGATGGACTTTAGGGTAAAACCACTGTGTGGACTTTTTTTCTTCGTTTTTGTTCCGAATATTCAACAATGAATGTAAATTTTTTTGGTCGAGAAATGGTTTTGATTTTTCTGATTTTTTGCTCTGTTTTTGTGATCAATTCTTGTGGTCCTAAGCAAGCTGATGATATCGCCGATGCTCAGGCTTGTTTGAATCAAGCGGTAGCTTCAGAAGTTGACGAGTGTCTGACTAAAATAGATGGCATTGAAACTGCCGCAGCTTATGGACTTCGCTGTGCTGGTGCATTTATTAAAGAGGGCTTTCTGGATCCCACTGTGTTTATTGATTCATTGAATTCAATTGGAGACAGTGGTTTGACCTCATCCGGTTTTGCCCAAGCAATGGGTTTAATTACTTTTAATAACGAGACTTCAATAGCAGCAAACAATGCAAATGCGGAAGCAGCCTTTAATGTTTGTTATTTGTCTGAAGGCAAGGCAACGACTTTTTTAGCATCCTTTGGTTATTTCTCAACGGCGATTGCTTTATATGGAAGTCTTCAGCCGGCTGGTGACTACAATAATTCTGACAGCCCAAGTGTTCTGGCTGATAAGCTTGCAATAGCTTTAGCGACAGCAGTTCCAGATACAGCAGATACGACGCTAGGAAAAGCCAATCTGAAAACAGCTATTGGTTCAATCATTATTTCCACCTATCAGTTGAGCTGTTCTGGAGCGACACAAATTGATGAAGCCACTTGCGCAAAGTTTGAGAGTGCAATCAAGACTCCTTCGACATCAAGCGAAGCTCAGGTTGTTGGAGGTCGTTTCATCTCAGGCCTATAATGAAGTGGATTTATTTGTTGGGCTTTCTGTTGTTTCAACGAAACAATAATTTATTTTTTTGATTTGCAGCCTTCCTTCACGATCTTTAGTCGAGGTCGAGGGTTGAACCCTATTTGCTATGTCCTTACACTGAAGCGATGGGAGTACTGAACCACGATGAGAAAACCTGAGAGTTCATCGCTAATCAATCCAGAAAAAATCAAAAATATCAAAATGTTGATTTTGGATGTGGACGGTATTTTGACCAATTGTCAGATTTGGTATGACAGCAGTGGTGAATGGCGCAGAACTTTTTCAATTCGAGATGGTGTAGGCATTAAACAACTGATCGAAAGCGGATATCAATTGGGAATTATTACTGGAAGTAAATCCCAAGATATTCGTGCACGAGCCGAGGTCTTGGGATTTCAGCATTTCTACGAGGGTGCATTGAATAAGATCCCCGCCTACGAACAGATCAAGGATAAAACAAAACTAGATGATTCTGAAATCGCCTATATGGGCGATGATTTTTTTGATATTCCTTTGCTCGACAAAGTAGGCTTTGCGGCAACAGTACCTGATGCGATGGAACAAGTTTTTCCACATGTCCATTACATTACAAAGAGGCCAGCGGGAAACGGTGCCGTCCGAGAAGTGTGTGATTTCATCGCACAGTTTGGAGCGCTTGCAGAACATCAAGGGGATATGAAGGGGCCGAAATGAAAAAATTTTTAGTGGGCAGTTTAGTATGTCAGTTGTTTTTCTTGCAGGGATTTTCTGCAGATAAGATCGAGTTGCCCGAAGAAGAATTGGCGCGTGAATCAGTCACCCCCATTTTTGAGCGAAATGTCAGTACATTAAATCGAAATATTCGCACTGCCGAGCGCATTGAAGCTAATTTGTTTTATGGCCAAGCCTTGACTGAACCCGTAGCCAATGTTTCAAGATTTGGAATTGCTGCTTATTATAATACGAGCGAAAATCATGCTTTTGGTCTGTGGTTTGCAAAAAATTCGAGTGGACTTTCCACTTATGCAAATCAATTGAATTCAGAGTTTAATTTGGATTTAAATCGGATACCTAGTCCAGACTATACTTTGTTGGCTGATTACAATTTTAAAGCTTACTACGGAAAAATGAGTTTGACCAAATCCTGGGTCGCCAATTTTATCCTGCTTTATTCTGCTGGGGCCGGAGTGATTAAATACGTTCACAAAAGCTATCCCGCTATTTCTTTGGGGATAGGAGACAAAATCTACTTTTCGGATAATTTTGCTTTGAGGTTGGATTTGAGACTTTGGGGCAATAATGCGCCGATTTCTTTCAAACGGGATGCACTTCGAATACCGACTTCAAGTAGTGCAGGTGACCCGGTGCCAGCATTCACGGACTTTGAAGATCGTTTTCAAATCAGTACAAATGTTGAAGCAGGTCTGACTTATTTATTCTGATGATGAAGGGATTCATGGATGAAACAAGATCGAAATAAAACCATCGGCTTTTTGAAAACATCAATGGTGCTGAGCTGTATTCTTTTTTCAAATGCTGGATTTTCTCAACAGGAAAGTCTGCAAGGTGACGATATTGATGTCATCCAACTTGAACTTCAACCATCGGCTCCTCAGCGTCCTGAGTTAATTCCAGAATCAAAACTCGAAACAGCACCAGCGGAAAAAAGTGTCGATTTTTCAACTTTAGGTAAACTTTCTCCATTTCGAGAAGTCACGGTTTTGCAAAGAAAGTTTTTACCAAAAACGGGAAGGTTTCAGTTGCACGGTGCCCTTGGTTTGATTGCAAATGATCCCTTTTTCAATACCACTCAGTTGAGTTTACGAGCTGGATATTTTTTCACTGAAACCTTTGGGCTTGAGCTGACCCACATGAATATGCAAACGAATCAAAGACAAGTCGTGAAAGACTTAAAAGACATTCAAGGTGTGACCACAGACAACTTAGTCACTCCAAAAAGCTACACTGGTTTAAATTTAATGTACGTTCCTTTTTACGGGAAAATGACTTTTAAAAACCGGAAAATTATCCCCTTTGATTGGTTTTTGACTGCTGGCTATGGAACGACGTCTGCGGAATCCGAAGTTGGAAAAGAAAATGTGGGAACGGTTTCTGGAGGCACCGGACAAAGTTTTGCTTTTTCGAAAGCTTTTGCACTTCGCTGGGACCTGACTATCAATAGATTTACCTCAACAGGCATCGATGGCGGCAAGCAGGGATTTAACAATCTTTTTGTGAGCATGGGTGGAAGCTTTTTCTTTCCGGAGGCAACATACCGATGAAAATTTCAAAAAAAATTCTTCTTGGATTTTCGAGTTTGATTGTGAGTTTGTCCCTAGACACAGCTTTTGCTGCAGAAAATAAAAACAGCCGTGATTTAGCTCAAAACCGAAGGTTGACGCCGAAAAATAGTTCTCCACGGAAGCAAACTCAAACTCCGGGGTCATCAGGACCTGCAAATAATTATTTACAGAAACAGTATGAACAACAGCTATCCCAAGGCTTATCTCTAGTCCGAAATGGTCAGTTCGCACAAGGTGCGAATACTTTGTTTACTTTATCAAAGCGGCCTGAAATGGCTCCCTATCGGTCTCAAATCAAATTTATCTTGGGCACTGCTTTGATGGAATTAAAACTCTATCAAGTGGCAGCTTTCCAGTTTGTTGATGTGATTAGATTGAACTCTGCTAAGTACAAACGAAGTGCTATTGAAAAGCTCTCTATCGTGGCAGATATTTTAGGTGATGACACTCTGTTGAATTATTCGATTTCCAAAGTTGAAGTGAATCAAATTCCTGCCCAAAATCGAGACATGATTTTGTACCGCTTAGGCGAAGTTAAAATGAAAAATCAACAGTTCCAAGATGCAATCAAATTTTTTGCTCAAGTTGACGGGAACAGTGCCTACTATAATCAAGCTTTATTTAATCGAGGATTAAGTGAACTCGAACTTAATCAAAATGACCGAGCCATTGCAAGTTTCCAAACGATGTTGCAGTCCCGCGAAGGTCAAAATGTAACCGACACCAATCGTGTTGCAGCTATTTTGGCTACTGCAAGATCTTATTATCAAAAACAAGATTGGGATCAATCCATTTTAAATTATTCTCTTGTTCCGCGTGATCATTTTATGTGGCATGACGCTTTGTTTGAACAAACTTGGGCTATGCTTCGTGGGGCGCGGTTTCGATCGGCCTTAAGTAATTTGCAATCGCTGCATTCTGCTTACTACGAAGATTTTTATATCCCTGAATCTTTGCTTTTGCGCGCTATTGTCTATTTGTACATTTGCAAATACGATGAAATGGAAAAAGTTTTGAAATTATTTGAAAAATCTTATGGTCCCATTCGAACCCAGGTGACAGAATATCTTCGAATCAATTCAGATCCAATCAGCTATTTTAATGAACTAGATAAAGTAGAGCGAAGCCGGAAAAAAACAGAGCGACCAAAACTTGCTCTCCCTTATGTCGTTGTAAAGAGTATTCTTGAAAAGGGTGATATTAAACGTTCATTTCAGTACCTTCGAAAACTTGAAGACGAGAAACGCAGAATTGAAGAAAGTTCAAGTTTCAAAAACTCTTCTATTGGGCAATATTCAACCAAACTGATTTTGAATCGCTCAAAAAATACAAAATTAATCATAGGTGAAAATGTGAAAATTCATTTAACCAATATGCGAACTGAACTGCGTGATTTATTCGAACAGTCCAGTTTTATCCGGTACGAAATGATCAGTGGCCAAAAAGAAATTACAAAAAAACAAATCAGTGGGTCGGATATTACTGAATCCCTAGTCGATGATAATCGTGATCGGGAATTTTATGTTCAAAATGGATTTGAATATTATCCCTTCAAAGGGGAATTTTGGCTCGATGAAATTGGAAATTACCACTATCTCGGAAAGCAAAGTTGTGAGTAAAAAATGAAACATAATTTAACGAAACTTTTACCTTTGTTTTTGCTTTTTCTTTTGTTCTGTCTCTTTCAAAGTTCGGACTTCGCGCAAGGTTCGGAAAAACAAAAACGGGCAAAAAAAACTGTTGGTGAATTGTTAGCTCAAGCGACCCAGGAAAATCGCGGTGGAAAATCCCAAATTCAAAAAGGTAAAGTGTCTTTACCTGCCGCTCAGTTGCAATTTCAATCCAAAAGCAATGCTTCACAGATTCCAGTGAATTTGAATGCTGTTCGTCCGACACCTTCTTCCGAAATTGTTTCCACCCAAGTAACGGGTCTACGAGCTGATTACGAAAGAATTTTGGATAAACAAATTGATGAACTCTATAAAATAACTCAAAAATTTAAGAATAGTCCAAATCGCGGCGAACTTTGGGTGAGACTGGCGGAGCTTTATATCGAAAAAGCTGCTTTGATCAATTCTAGAGTTCAAGATGATTATGACAAAAAATTGGTTGATTACAATCAAGGAAAGCTGAAGAAAAAGCCGACCGCAAATATTTCAGCTTCAAGAGAGTACAATAAAAAAGCGATTCAATTGTATGAATGGTTTGCTCGTGATTTTCCGCGCGATGAGAAAATGCCCCAAGCCTTGTATTTTTTAGGTTTTGGAAATTTTGAGTTGGGCGATGCCCCCAAGGGTGCAAGCTATTACGAACAATTGACGGCAAGATTTCCTCAGTCTCCCTTTGTCGGCGAAGCTCATTTCGCTTTGGGCGAATATTATTTTGAACAGGAAAAGTGGACTGCTGCGTACAAAGAATACAGCAATTTGATCAAAGACAAACGTCATCGCCTTTATACTTTCTCTTTATACAAGGGCGCATGGTGTCTATTCAGATTGGGTAAATATAAAGATTCATTGAATTACATGGAATTTATTGTCAAAGCAAATCGCGAAGACAAAGGAACTCAACTTGCTGGTAAAAAATATGTCAATCGAGGGAAATTGGAAGCTGAAGCTTTGCGTGACATCGTTGTCTTTTACGTTCAAGTAGAGCCCGCATCCAAAGCGTTCTCATACTTTAAGAATATCGTTCCTGGAGACGCTTTTCCTTATCTGGAAAAGTTGGCTTATTATTATTCGGACCGGGGCGACAAGGAAGCAGCAAGAACAATTTTTCGTGGTTTGATAGAAGAAAAGCCCACGAATCCGAAAGCTTTCGAATATCAATACCAAATCGTTCAGAATTATTTTTATCAAAAAAATTCTCCACAGTTTAAAGAAGAATTGTATCGATGGATTCGAAGTTTCGGTCAAGAAAGTGCTTGGTACAAAACCAATGCAAGTAATAAAACTTTGATTGATAATGGAGTCAAACTTCAGGAAACAACACTTCGAAACTATATTTTACAGAATCACCAAAATGCTCAAGACTCCCGCGTTAGCTTTGTACAAAACCAGGCTAACGAAGGATATTTGATCTACATCAAAGAATTTTCAAATTCCCCGCTGATTGGAGACATGCATTTTTACTATGGTGAATTACTTTATGATATGAATCGATTCGAAGATTCAGCTGTGCAATATCGATGGGTCGTGGAAAATGCGCCGAACAGTAAATTTTATGATAAATCTGCACAAAATTTGATTTTGGCCTTTGAACGGGCCATCCCTAAAGATGAAGAGTTCCAAAAACGAGTCGGAAATTCATTAAATCCTATTCCCCTGGACAATCAGTCTAAAAAATTCGTCGAAAATGCAGAATGGTATATTCAAAAATTTCCAACTTCAGAGCGTGCGACGGAAATTAAATTTCGTGTAGGAAGAATTTATTATCAGACAAATCAGTTTGATAAAGCTGAAGTCTATTTCAAGGATATCGTTAAAAATCAGCCAAATTCAAAATATGCAGAGTATTCAGCTAATTTGCTCTTAGATATTTTCAATTTGAAAAAGGATTATGTCGGTCTGGAAAAAGCTGGGCAAGAATTATTGGCTTTACCGTCCATGAGCACTTCCAAAGCTGGACAAGAAATTCGATCTGTCATTGAACGAGCAAGTTTCAAGAAAGCCCAAGATTCAGAGGGTCAAAAAAATTATCTGGAAAGTGCCCAACAGTTTGAAAATTTTGTGACTCAAAATCCAAAATCGACACTTGTTCCGGCTGCTTTGTACAATGCTGCGGTTAACTATGAAAGATCAGGCGATAATGCAAAAGCGCTACGAAATTACCAAATAATCCTGACATCGAATACTCCCGAGGCAGCAAAACTGAAGCCTAAGGTATCCAGATTTGTAGCAAAATTAAATCAAGATAGCGGTCAATTTGAAGAAGCTGCAAAAATATATCGACGACTCTACCGTGAAAATCCTGGGGATCCTTTAGCGATGAGTTATTTGTACAACTCGGCAATTTTATATGAAGCACTTGGCAAAGAAGAAGATGCTTTGCGCGCTTACGGTGAATACACTCAGAAGAGTAAACGCCTTGCAGACAGCA
This sequence comes from Pseudobdellovibrionaceae bacterium, assembly GCA_046318875.1. Taxonomy (GTDB): domain Bacteria; phylum Bdellovibrionota; class Bdellovibrionia; order Bdellovibrionales; family Bdellovibrionaceae; genus JBKCTJ01. The sequence continues at coordinate 10,686 of JBKCTJ010000012.1, forward strand.
CAGATGCACTATTTTCGATGGCGACACTTTATCGAAAAAGAAAACAGTTGAGTTTAGCTTCCCTTGCATACCGCGATTATTTGAATTTAGCTAAATTAGATGAACGAAGTATTGAAGCCGGATATTATGTCTACGACATTGCAAAGAAAACAAATCAGAAAAGTCTCTACGAAGATTGGAAACAAAAGACATTGGGCATGCATCGTCGTCTAGGTGGTAATGTTGGCTCACAGTTCGCAGCAAGAATTAAATTACATGAAGTGAACTTAATTTATTTGGAATTGAAAGCTGTTCAGATTCCGCAGAATCCACAAAAACAAAAAGCCGCACTAGATCGAAAAATTGATGGTCTGAAAAAACTGAATAATGAAATTGGAAACGTTATTAAATTCAATTCCGGAGATGAAATCGTAGATTCATTGTACATTTTAGGTGAAGCCAATCAGCACATGTACCAAAGCATCGTCAATGCACCACTGCCCGATGGCTTATCTGCTGATGATGTGAAAAAGTATAAAACAGGGGTTGAGCAATTGGCTCAGCCGTTCATGGCGAAATCGCGGGAAAGCTTTAAGTCTTGTGTCGATCGGGCTCAGGAACTTGAAGCGTATAATGAGAACTATGAGAAAGCTTACGATATCGTTGCTGCAGCGAATTCAAAGAGTTACTACAATCAAGGTGAACAGGGCTTTCAAACCTACTTTGTTAATTGGATGATCAAATGAAATCAATTTTAAACAATAAAAATTTGCTGATTGTTCTTATCATAAGCGGAATTATAGCCAGCTGTCAGTCTGGGCAGAAAGACACTGATAAAGCGGCGACGGAAGCTTCAAAAAGGTCATCTTTCAGCAAGAATGACAGTTTAGATTCTTTCGATGATATTGATGAAAAGAGTGCTTTAAGTTCAAGCCCCCGGGATTCTTTAGATGAAAAAAATATCCAAGATTTAAATCCCAATGATCAAACTGGGACAACAAGAAGTGAAGCAGTTCCCGGAAATTTGACAAAAAAACTGCAAGATGCCATCAAAGAAAAAAGCGAACAACAAATTATGAAAGCGTCAGGTGATATTTTAGCCGGACATCCCCAGGATATTTTTGCATTGAATGCGATGGCTATGAGTCATTACCGACAAAACAGAATGACTATGGCTAAATATTTTTTGAACAAAGCGATTAAATTAAATTCTCAATATGCGGAACTTCACTCAAACCTTGGTCTAGTTTTATTGGCTGATAACGAGAAGAGATTTGCGATTCAATCGTTTCGAAGGGCTCTTCAAGTCAATCCGCGCGACCCCGTCGCCTCTGCGAATCTTGGTGCAATTTATATCGTTGCAAAAGATTATGATAAAGCTGCGATTCTTTTGGAAACTGCTTACAAGGCTGGATTTAAGGATTATAAGACACTGACGAATTATGGAATTTCTTTAGCCGCACAAGAAAAATATCCGCAAGCTTTAAGCATGTATCAAGCAGCACTCGAGCAGGAACAACAAAGTCAAGAGACAATGTTAAACTTAGCAGTGTTGTACATCGTTCACTTGAAAAAGATGCGCGAGGGACAAGATGTCTTGAATAGACTTAAGTTTGTAGAAACGAAGCCCGAGTGGAGAACTCTCATAAAGGATTTGGAGAAACGTACCCAAGTGAGTTTAGAATAGAAGAAGGACAATATTGATGAAACACCAGTGTAAAACTACGATCCATTTTATGAAAATATTTGTATTTTTATTTTCGTTTTTCATGGGAACGGTTTTCGTAGCGGCACAGAATAGACCAGCAAACTCTTCTCCATCCTCTGTAAAACCAGCGCAACCTAAACCCGAAAGAAAAACAAATTTAAACTTTGAAGATGAACTTGTCGAGGGCGCCACCCAAAAGCCTGAACTTTTCTATTTGTTTCAACAGAAAAATTTTAATTACAAGCGGCTCATCAAGCTCAGAGAAAATTTTAGGCCCGAGATGAGAAGTACAACAGAAGATATCCAGCGAATCCGGAGCAAGAATTGAAATCACCATTGATCCTGCGATTATTTAAAAATGGTCAGCTGTACGAAGTGAAACAGTTTGATTTTGATCAGATCACAATTGGCCATAATGCTGAAGTCAGTCTGGATTTAAACGATGATTTGGTTTCCCCAATTCATGCGATGATCGAATTAAGGGACCAACACTATTATGTGTGTGATTTGGGTTCTAGGACTGGAACAACATTAAATGCTCGCCCGGTATTGGACGAAATTCTTCATAGTGGCGATGAGATAGGGATTGGTCCGTTCAAAATTGTTTTTAGTGTCGGTATTCCAAAACCGATAACCAAGGATCAGCCTTTGGTGGAAACTCCGAAACCCCCTACGTCAGCGGCGCCGGCCAAAACCCCTGCCAAAGATTTTCAGACGCCAGTCGTGCCAGCAACAGCGAATCTGTCGGCCAATCTGTCAGCAGCCTCTTCGTCTTCTCGTGATCAACAAAAGAAAAGCCAAGATCGCCCAGACCGACCTCAGATCAAGACCAAGAGTAAAGTCTTGTTTTCTTCGGCTCGAGAGAAAAAGACATTTGCTCCCCCAAGTGATCATAAAGATTTGCGTGATTTTTTAAAGCCTACAAAAGGTAATCAGGTCCAAGTCATCGTTGCTTGGAAAGAGAGAATTCTTCAGACATATAATTTTAAACTTGGATCTCGCGTCAAAGCTGGGTTTGCCAATGATCAAATCGCGGTGCCGGAAACTTTTGCGCCGAAAGGTTTTATTTTATTAGATCTAGGCTCTGCTGCAAAAGTGATTTTGCCAGCGGGTGCGGAAGCTCAAATTATTACTCCACAAGGTGTTAAGGGTTTTGATGACTGTGTTCGCACGGGTCACATTGTTCGCAGTGGAACGGAAATGCTTGCTCGCTTGCAGCAGAATGAAGTTGTTTGTCTTAAGAGTGCATCATCTCCAGTAGAGGTTTTTGTTCGATATGTTCAAGGGCCAGCTGCGGGATTTTTTAAATCACCTTTTTGGTTTTCCAGTGGTGAACTGTCAGCAATTTTTTTTGCAACTGTGTTGATTGGTTTATTTGCTCTGTATATTTCTGCCACGACACCGCGGGAGCTTGAAGAGCAAAAACAAGATGAAGCATTAAAAACTGCTCAAATTATTTTTAATAAACCGCCACCCTTGCCTGAGCAAGTGAAAACACCACCTCAGCCGCCACCACAGCCAATAGTTGAAAAAACTCCGCCTCCACCGACGAATCCACAAAAAGTTGCGAAGATGGATGAGGCAACGAAAGCAAGTCAGATTAAGGGAAGTAAACAGGCGGCTGCGCAGAACTCAAATCCAAAACGAGCAGCAGAAGTTGCTCCGAATAAAAACACAAAGGCTCCGAAGAAATTCACTTCTGCGAAAACTGGTGGGTCAGTCAAGATTGCTGAAAACGCTGGGGCTAATGCAGCCAGCGCTCAAAAGGATGTTAGTAAAATTGGTTTATTTTCAGCCCTAAGCACTTCAGGCATTCGAAAGAATATTGATCAAGCGGCAAGTGGCGCCGGTGATATTTTAGGTGATGCAGATAAAGCTACAGGAAATGTGGGAATGAAAGAAAATCGCGAAGGCGATGATTTAGGTTCTAAGTTTAAAGATGTTGGCCGCGGTGGAAAAGGTGAATCGATCCAGGGTATTGCTGACATTGGAACCAAAGGTCGCAGTACGGGACAAAGTATTGGCGGAACCGGAGAAGGTCTCGGAACAAAAGTCAGTGTTCGAGTGGAAGCTGGCGAAGATGAAGTTGGTTGGGAAGGTAAGATTAACAAAGAGCATGTCAGGCGTGTTGTTCGTGACGGAAAACCGCAGCTGACAGATTGTTACAATAGAGTTCTCAATAAAATGAACAAATCTCAGCAACGTGCTTTTAGCGGAAAAATTGTTATTGGGTGGGATATCGTTGCTCGAGGTCGTGCGGAAAATGTGAAAGTCGTCAGCAGTGATTTTGACAATTCTGAATTTCATAGTTGTGTGATGAATCGAATCGGAAGTTTTACTTATCCTGTGCCACCAGAAGGGCTCAGGGCTGGAATAACTTTTCCTTTTGTGTTCAATGCGACCCAATTGTAAGGAAATGATTTTTTAAATAAAGTATCTAGAAATGAGATTCAAGGAGGATTTGTGATTGAGTTAATAGGAAAAGCGTTCAGAGAAGGTGGGCCAGTGATGTACGTCATTGCAATCTTCGGAGTGTTGACAGTGATTTTGATTCTTGAAAGATTCACAAAATTGCGCTCGCTCAGTATTGATCGAAAAGAGTTTATGGATCAGATCTTTCGATTTGTGATGGCAGGTGACTTGCGATCTGCAATCAGCTATTGTGATTCAAGACCGGCACCATTAACAAACACGGTGAAAGCTGGACTAGTTCAAGCGATGAACAAGCGCCCTGATGAAGAAGTTCAAGTCGCAATGGATGCTGCAGTTCTTCGTGAAATGCCAAAAGTTGAAGGCTGGACATCTTTTCTTGCAGTCTTCGGAAACGTGGCCGTTCTTGCAGGATTGTTGGGAACGATCATCGGTATGATCGGATCTTTTGCGGCCGTTGCCAATGCGGATCCAGCATCGAAAGCAGAAGAGCTGTCAAAAGGGATTGCACATGCTTTGAATTGTACTGCTTTCGGTCTTGGTGTGGCTATCGTAGCCATCGTCTCCTATGCATTTTTTCAACATTTGATTCAGAAAACAGAAAATGAAGTGATGGAATCCAGCATGTCACTTTTGAACTTGGTGGTTTCAAATCGCGATAAAGTAAGAGAGTAAATAAAATGGCACAAATTGAATCAGGGGGCGGACGTGGCCGTCGAACAAATGTCGAGTTAAATCTTGTTCCAGTCATCGATTTGATGAGTGTCTTGATTACCTTTTTATTGATCACTGCAGTTTGGTCACAAGTTTCAATGATTCAAATTGGATCTTCACTTTACGGAAAACGGCAGGAAAATCAACCGCCACCAGAGCCAAAACCAAATACTGATGTCGTTTTGAAAATTGATGTCAAAGCAGTTGGTTACATTTTAACTATCGGTAAGCAGGACATGACCATTGCCAAAGTAGAAAATGAATTTGATGATGAGGGACTGATTGCGCAATTGCAAAAGGCAAAAGAACTTTATCCTGAAAAAACAGATGCTATCGTTGCTGTGTCCGATGAAATGCCCTACGACTCGTTGATCAGAGCAATGGACTCTTTATTAAAATCCGGCTTCCCAGATATTTCTGTATCCACTGGAGGACCTCTTTAATGGCTATTCATAAACCCGGAGAAAAATTCAGGCTTCATCGACTTCTCAGATCCCGTGGAAAAAAACGTGAAGTGGTTGCGATGCTTTCGCTCACAGCCATGGTGGATATGTTCACTGTCTTAGTTATTTTCCTGTTACAAAATTATAATGTGACAGGGGCTGTTCTTTATATTCCGAAAGAAGTTGTGCTGCCAAAAGCCGAGAGCACCAAAGATTTAAAACCGGCATTTGTTGTGACGATCTCAGATAAAGAAGTTTTGCTCGACAGAGACGCAGTTGCTTCCTATGCCGAAGTTCAAGCTCAACAGGATTGGATGATTCAACCTCTGTTTGACAAATTAAAAGCGGGATTAATCATTGCCAAAGAAGAATACGATCGCAGTTTGCAAGTGAAATTGCAAAGCGCTGTGGATTCAGCTCGGGGTGAAGACCAGAAAATTGAAGAAACTTGGAACAAGATTACGATTCAAGCAGATAAAGACTTGGATTTTTTAACTGTGAAAAAAGTCATGTACACCATCGTCGAGGCCGGAGCCGGCGAAGTGAATTTTGCAGTGAATAAAGACACGCCTTCAAAGACAAAGTAAATAGACCTTATCAAATGAAAAACAGATGGCGAAAATGGATATTTTTTCTTTTATTGATCGCCATTTTTGTCGAATTGATGATTATTATTCCTCAGCGAATTCGCACCAGTAAAACCAGCGAAATTATCGAAGTTGCAGAAAATCTAAAAAATGAAAAATCTACAGCGAGAGCTACTGGGGTTCACTACGTTGAGACTTTCAAAGGTCAGCGGGATTGGGAACTTTACGCAAAGTCAGCTGAAGGCACCTTAGGCCCTGGTCCTTGGAATTTAGGGAATATCAAAGTTTTATACTACAACAAGGAAAATGTGGATTTCACTGTGGTGGGCGATACGGGTCGCATTGATGGTCTGACAAAAGATATGGATATCGCTGGACATGTTTCAACTTTGTCTGCCAATGGTTATCGATTTTCTTCATCAGCAGTGAGTTACCGCTCGAAGGAGCGCACCATTATGAGTCCAGAGGAAGTTTTAATGGTGGGTCCTAAAGATGAAGACGGAGACGGATTAACTCTTAGGGGCAAAGTCATGGTGGTCAATGTCGATACAAATTTGATGGTGATTCAACAGAATATAGTTGCAGAAAAGGGAATGAAGGATGGAAAAATAGAAATCCGCAGCGACAGTGCGGAGTTTTCTGGCGAAAATAAAACGGCACGTTTTATTGGAAGAGTGGAAATGAAATACAATCAGTATGTGCTCTCGGGTCCTGAAGCTCAGTTGAATTATGGTCCAAGAGAGAATTTGCTAGGATTAATTGCTTTCAAAGGCGGAGTTCAAGTGAAAGATCAGGACAAAACCGCTACGAGTGAAAAAGTAGATATGGATTTGAAAAATGGTGTTCTGACCTTGGAAGGTCGCCCCAAAGTTACCCAAGGTGAAGACGAAATTTCTGGGGACCGCATTTTGTTTTTAGACCAGGGTAAAAAAATTAAAGTAGAAAACATCGATTAAAAGAACAATTCCTTAAAGTGAAACCCCGTATCACTTGTGATTGTCTTGATCGTCGAGAAACTCAGTGCCAGACTACAAGTATGCAACGGCTTATCATCGAAAAAATCTCAAAATCCTATGGAAAACGAAAAGTCGTTTCCGATGTTTCTTTTTACGTTGGACCTGGCCAAGTTGTCGGACTGTTGGGTCCGAATGGTGCTGGGAAGACAACATCATTTTATATGGTGGTGGGTCTGGTTGAACCTGATGCAGGCAGTATTTTACTCAATGATCAAAACATCACAAAATTGCCCATTTATAAACGAGCCCGCATTGGTTTGAGTTATTTGGCCCAAGAGCCCAGCATTTTTCGTAAACTCACTGTCACAGAAAATATATTGGTAGCTTTGGAAGCACATGGAATGACTGGAGCCCGCAGAAATGAAAAATTAGAGTCCTTAATGAGTGACTTTCGCATTTCTCATATTCGGGATAGCTATGGATTTTCGCTTTCTGGTGGAGAGCGACGGCGAGTAGAGATCGCAAGATCTTTGGCTGGATCTCCACATTTTATTTTATTGGATGAGCCTTTTGCGGGAATTGATCCTATTGCCGTTGCTGATATTCAGTCGATTATCAAAGAACTTAAAGCCAAAGGTATAGGAGTTTTGATCACTGATCATAACGTGCGTGAGACTTTAGGAATTTGCGACTATGCTTATATACTGAAGGATGGGCGAATTCAGGTCAGTGGAAATGCTGATGAAATTGCAAATTCGGAGATAGCAAAAAAGTTTTACTTAGGCGAGAACTTTAGACTTTGAGAACGCTGGGACAAGGACAAAAATGGCTTTAAGACAGACCCTCAATTTAAGTCAAAATTTGGTGATTACGCCACAGTTGCAACAGGCTATTAAGCTCCTGCAAATGTCGCGTCTTGAATTAGAAACCTCTGTCAGATCCGAACTTGAAGAAAACCCAATCTTAGAAGAAGCCGAAGTCCTTAAAGAAGAAGATCTACAGCGCACCAAAGAAGTTGCAACTGAAGTCGAAGGGGCCGGAGTTGTCGAAGGGGCCCAAGATCCGAGGCGGCAAGAAGAATTTGAATGGGAAAGTTATTTTGAATCCCAGATGAAACCGGCTTCTCATTCCGGTGGTGCTGGGAACGACGAAATCATGAACTACGAAAACGTGATTTCGACCACTCAATCACTGCGCGAATATTTATACTGGCAGGTGAAGATGACTGGCTTCGGAGAAACTGAAGAACAAGTGGCAGACGTCTTGATTGACCATATTGATGACGACGGATACTTAAAAAAGCCTTTAGCGGAAATCGCTGAAGAAGAAAAATTTGATATTGAAGATATCGAAGATACTTTGAGCCTGATTCAAGAATTCGATCCACCGGGAGTTGGTGCTAGGGACCTCCAAGAATGTTTGCTTCTTCAAGCAAAAGCATTGGAAGAAGATACTCATGATTTGGTTTTCATGATCAAAAATCATTTGAAAGATCTTGAAAAGAAAAACTTTGATGCCATCGCGAAAGCCATGAATAAAGATGTTCGTGATGTGATCGAGATGTGTAAAATCGTTTTTGCTATGGAACCTAAGCCAGGCAGGGCTTTCGCTCCCCAGGACACTCATTACGTCAGTCCTGATGTTTACGTGTATAAAGTAGGAGATGATTTTCTAGTTTCATTAAATGAAGATGGTTTGCCACGATTAAAAATTTCAAATTTTTATAAAAATCGTCTGAAAGAAGGCACCAAGGATAAAGTTGAACACGACTATATCCAAGATAAATTAAAATCAGCGGTGTGGTTGATTAAATCAATTCATCAAAGACAGCGGACCATTTTCAAAGTTGCTGACAGTATTGTTAAACATCAAAAAGATTTTTTTGAACGTGGGCCTGAATATCTAAAACCTATGATTTTGCGCGATATTGCCAATGATATTGGAATGCATGAATCCACAGTTTCCCGAGTGACGACGTCAAAGTATATGCATACGCCTCAGGGCATTTATGAATTAAAGTATTTTTTCAACTCAGGAATCAATTCCAACGACGGCGAAGCTTTAGCCAGTGAATCAGTTAAAGTCAAAATTCGAGACATGATCACTCGAGAAAATCAGAAGTCCCCTTTGTCTGATCAAAAAATTGCAGAGCTGTTGTCGAAAGAGGGTTTACAAATTGCTCGGCGAACAGTGGCAAAATATCGAGAGATGTTGCGAATTTTACCTTCTTCTCAACGTAAAAAAATGTTCTAAAATTTTTTCAAGGCTAGGGTAGAATTTTGAAAAATACTCCAAGTCAGACTTACAAATATTTACACCGGATTATTCATTTAATACAAAATCCAGCCTTTATAGGTTTAACGATTTTAGGGAACTCGATCATTGTTCTTGGCAGCATTTCTTTTTATTACTTTGAAAAAACCAACCATGTGCCTGAGTTGAGCTATTTGGATTGTTTAGTTTTTAGTACCGGAATCGTCACAACAGTGGGTTATGGAAACGTGGTCATTGCTTCCGTCGGAGGTAAACTGACAGTTCTGTTTCTCATGCTGATGGGAACTATCTTTGTCTGGTCTTATATGGCTTTTTTAGTCACGGCCCTTTTAGCTCCGGAACTGATCAATCTTGAAGAAGAAACAGTCAAAATGGAAAAAAAAGTTTTAGAAGCTGAAAAATCTTAACAGCTTTTAATTCAGTTTAAAATATCTTCAGACGATGAAAAAGAGGTAAGTTCTGCGTGTTGGCATTGAGCACCAACTTCTTAGTTGGTAAATGCAAATCTAGGCACTATCATCTTAGATATGGATATTCGTTGGATTCAAAGACTAGATAACTTTAAGTCAGCTTTAAAACAGCTGATTGCGGCAACGGAGACAGCGGCTCAAAGGCCCCTGAATGATTTGGAAAAACAGGGGACCATACAGGCTTTTGAGTTCACTCACGAACTAGCTTGGAATGTTTTAAAAGATTATTTTGAATTTCAAGGCAATAGCTCCATTACTGGTTCGCGCGATGCCACCCGAGAAGCTTTTCAAAAAAATTTAATTTCCAAAGGTGACTCTTGGATGGAGATGATCAAAAGTCGAAATCTCACCTCTCACACTTATAACAAAAAAATTGCAGATGATATTGTGAGTAAAATTATCACACTTTATGCACCAGCCTTTATCGAGTTTAATGAAAAAATGGATTCTCTGAAGTCATGACTTCAACTCTTCAATATGGTTTGCCGAGTCCAGCTATCGAGAGTTTGCGAAGTGTTTTCAAAAAATTTCCTACAATTGAAAAAGTAATACTTTACGGATCTCGTGCAAAAGGGAACTTTAAGCCAGGCTCAGATATAGATCTGACTTTATTTACACGCGAAAGTAATCTTTCTTTTTTGTTTAAAGTTGAAGATGCAATTGATGAACTGTTTTTGCCGTATAAAGTAGACCTATCGATTTACAATTTGCTCGATAATGAAAATCTGAGAGATCATATTTACCGAGTAGGCATTGAGTTTTATAAAAGGGAAGGGCTGGACGCTAATTCCTAGAAACTGCCTCTTTTGCGTGTGCGCAAAAGAGGCAGTTTCTATACTTTCCGTTCGATTTCGATATCATCACAATTTGCAATATCTAAAATCTTTTGCGATTTTTTAAAGTACTGGTAAATCTGATTCATGGGTTCTTTGGGAAAAAAACTGTCCGATGTTAAGCAGAGTTCCTTTGTCTTATGGGGATAAATGTAAAGCTGAGTGTCATCGTTTAAGAGCTTACTTAAGCCCTCAAGAATGCCGCCTTCCAGGTCACTATAATATTTTTCATCGAACAGCTTTTCTAGGTGAGCAGCGCCCAACAGCATCGCAATTTTTTCGTCGTTATACATACGCAAATGTCTTTTCAGTTTATAAAATAGGAAAAAATTAGAAACTAAAATTCCATGACCCAACTTCGTCAGGTTCTGTACTTTTTTTAACAGAGCCTTCATTTCATTTTGATTGTATTCAGTTTGCTGAGCTTCATTGCGCCCCGCTGATTCTGATTCACTGGACTTTTTATTCCAGCTGCTTGTTGTCAGTTCCAAAAGGACAGCCAGTTCTGTTGAGGATTTTTTTGATTTCGTCTTCTTTTCCGAAATACAAGTTTCGGCAAAGGCAATTCCACGATCAAGCAAATGAGTGTGAATTTTTGTCAGCGGATCAAAACTTCCACGCAGGACAACCAAGTTTTTTTGAAAAACGTAATCAGGTAAATGAATGATTTCCATTTGTGGTGAGAAAAGCACGGCATCACACAGATCTCGCTTGACTAACTCTAAAGCAAAAACACCTTGGTTAAGGTTTTTGGTGTCAGGTCCAGAAAATTTCAAAACATCAATGGCAACCTGTCCTGGCTTTAAGCCGTCAACGAGTTCAGGAATGATTTGAGTTTGTTGATTCAAAAAGAAAAAAGCCACATTCATCAGATTCACACCAAGAATTCCCAGGGCTTCCTGTTGTTGCAATCTGCTCCGATCTAAAAGTCGAAAATGGACGATGATATCATTCGAAGGTCCCATGGGTTTTTTTTGAAACCTGACGCCCATCCAACCATGGCTTTGTCCCTTGCCGGCAGTTGTCACAGTGTTTGCCAGTGCAAAAAATAGACTTTGATTTCCACGGTGATTTTTCAAGCGTCGTTCTAGCAATGAATACTCTTTGTCCAGCATATGCAGAAGCCTGGATTCACAGACATAGCGGCCATTTTTTTCTTTTCCATAAATTTCATCGCTGTAAATCATATCGTAAGCTGAAATGGTTTTAGCGATGGTCTGAGAGGCTTTTCCTGCTTGGAAAAAAAATCTAGCTACTTCTTGGCCAGCGCCGATTTCTGCAAAGGTGCCATAAATTTGTGGATCAAGATTGATTCTTAAAGCTTTTCCAACAGTGGTTCTTTGTTCATTCATTTAATTTCATTTCTCCATAAATGATCGACATTCTGATTCTGCTTTGGAGCCTTTACCCAAGCCGTTAATGCCAGGCTCAGTGCTCGGTCGACAGGAATATTTACCTGGGTAATTTGATTACGGTTCACCAACATGGACAAGCCTCCGAGTCCATAACTCCAGGGTACATAAACAATCACTTTTTCAGTCAGGTCTTTTAAAGCTGCAATGTCTTCAAAATCTTCCCTCGTGATCAAACCCATCATTTGAACATTTTCAGAGATTTGCACAAGGACTACACTTTTTAATCCGTTATTTCCTTCCTTAGAAAATAAATTCATCAAATCTTTTAGTGGTGAGTAAACCGCCTTGAAAAGTGGAACTTGTAGAAATTTTCGTTCTAAATTTTCCAACAAACCTTTGATGATGAAAAAATTCATCAATAGTCCGAAAAAAAAGATCAATATCACTGTGATAATGACGCCTAGACCTGGAATATAAGCGTATTCAGGAAGCACACTCTGTAAATGTGGCCCAAGGAGACCTTCGACAAGTTCCGTAACTTTAAAAATAATAAAAATCGTCAGGCCGATGGGCAGAAAGGTCACAAGTCCGCGCAAAAAGATCTTCTGATATTGAAGTTTCATAAAACGAGACGGCTCCTGTGTAATTCAACCATTTTAAAACGACCGATCACTTCGGTTCGGGAATGTTCCCATTCTGAAACAAATTGGCTGACAAAACATCTCAATTTAACTCTTTATTCGCCACGCCAAATGTCGATACGTAAAGAATGAGTGTGGAAAACATGAAATACGGATCTTTTTGTTCATTCGGAATTTTTTGTCTGCTTGTTCTTCAATCCGTTGTTGTATCCGCCCAGGAAGCTCAAGTTGTTGAGGGAGAATATTTAGTAAAGTTTAAATCCTCTGCATCCATCTCAGCAGTGCAGGGAAAAATTCAAGCCAAGGGTCAACTCAAGTCTGGCATGTCAGCTATTGGTTTATACCATGCTGATTTTAAAGTCGGTGGAAATGAAGCTCAGGCTATTGCAGATCTGCAAAATGACCCTGATGTTGAATACATTGAACCAAATTATATTTACAGAACGACGCAAATTTCTGCGGGGCCAGCATTTGAAAAGATGACCAGGGATCAGATGTTGGAAGACATTGAAATCCGTAGACAGGCAAGCGATTCCCAAGAGGGTTCTGCTTCCTACGATGCACAATCGGGTAGTGGAACCTACACTCAAACCACTGCCCCAGTTCGTGCAACAGAAGGTTGGTCAGCAAGTTCTGTTTATAGTTCTACAAATCGACCGATTGTTGCTGTGATCGATACAGGTATGGATAAAAATCATCGAGTGTTCGTCAACTCTGGTGCGCTCTGGGTAAATACGGGCGAAGTTGCTAATGATGGAATTGATAACGATGGAAATGGTTATGTCGATGATATCAACGGATGGAACTTTAATTCAAATAGCAGTAACTTTGCAGATGATAATGATCATGGAACTCATGTAGCTGGAATTGTTTTGGGTGCAACACAGGATATTTTTAAGACGACTCTGGATGCTTCAAAAATTCGAATTATGCCACTCAAATTCTTAAATAGCAGCGGCAGTGGATCCACAGCTTCGGCGATCAGTGCGATTTACTATGCCGTCAACAATGGTGCAAAAGTAATTAATAATTCCTGGGGTGGTGGCAGTTATTCACGAGCTCTTCACGATGCGATGATCTATGCTTATTCCCAACATGTGTTTGTTGTTTCTGCTGCTGGAAACAATAGTAAGAATAATGATTTGTATGCAATGTATCCGGCAAACTATGATGTCCCAAGTAATTTATCTGTTGCAGCCTCAACAGATTTTGATTATCTAGCAAGTTTTTCAAACTACGGAGCAAATACAGTTGGAATCGCTGCGCCTGGTGTCTATGTTTCCAGCACATATCCAGGTAACTATTTTGGATACATGTCGGGAACCAGCATGGCGGCGCCTTTCATATCGGGATTGGCAGCCTTGGCTTTTCGAGAAGCCCAGAACTTGACCGGCTATCAAATGAAAAACATCCTGATCGCCCAGTCAGGAACAATTTCTCAGCTCAACAATAAAGTCAAAGATTCGAAAAGGGTCGATGGTCAGGGCACGATTGTCTATGCCAAAACTCAGTCTTCGACAGTTTCAGCGCAACCTGGTTATACTCCTGTCTATTCGGCAGAGTCATCAAGGTCACCTGCAAGTGAAGATTCTGTGGGAAATGCTGCGGGGTGTGGAACAATTGTTAAGTCTTTGATGAATCGCAGTAGTTTAAATGATCCCACAAAGGTCAGTGTCTTTTTTGGACTTTTATTACTGCCTGTTCTGGTTTGGTATTTTCTTGCTTCAAGATCCCCGGTGAGTCGCAGAAGATACGATCGATATAAACTTGAAAGTGAAATTAAGTTACGAGTTGGCGACCGCGAATTGACGGGTGTGATGAAAACGATTTCTTTAGGTGGAATGTCTTTTGATGCTCAAGAAATCCTGGAAAAAGGAGGAGTACTCAGGGTACAAATCAAGTCCCCTGCGGGAAATGACGTTTACGAAGTCGAAGGACAAATCGTTTGGTCATCAGAGACAAATTCCTATGGCGTTCAATTCAAAGAAGCCGAAGAAAGCTTTCTGAGATCAGTTCAGCAATGGACTAAGAATTTAATTCGTGCATCTTAGTTAAAGCATGATCCCGCTCAGAAACAGGCTGGCTAGTGAGAAGTAAATCACAAGGCCAGTCACATCAACGATGGTGGCAACAGCCGGGGCTGACGCAGCAGCCGGGTCAAGTTTGCAGCGACGAAGTATAAATGGAAGCATCGAGCCGGCAATAGAACCCCACAAAACAACCCCAACAACGCTGGCAGCAACGGTGATCCCTACCCAAAAATAATGGGGTCCATACATAGATTCTTTCCAAGGCCAAAACAAAATTCGAGCTAAACCAACAGCTCCTAAGATTCCACCTAGGGCTAAACCAGCAATAATTTCCCGACGTAATACTCGCCACCAGTCACGCAATCGAACTTCGCTCAAAGCCATTGCTCGGATAATTAAAGTTGTTGCTTGTGAGCCAGAATTGCCCCCCGAGCTGATAATTAAAGGAACAAACATAGCCAGTACAACAGCTCGTTCGATTTCAATTTGAAAATATCCCATGGCTGTTGCAGTAAACATTTCTCCGATAAAAAGAATGAGCAACCAGCCGGCTCTTTTATTGATCATTTCCAAAAGACTAATTTTTAAATAGGGTGCACCTAAGGTTTCAACGGCACCCATTTTTTGCATATCTTCCGTGGCTTCTTCTTGAATCACAGTAGCAACGTCATCGAAAGTGACAATCCCCTTCATGTGGCCTTCTTGATCAATAACTGGAAGAGCAACTAATTCTTGTTGAGAAAAAATTCGTCCGATTTGTTCCTGATCAAGTTCCACTGGAATTTTTACAATTTCAGTTTTCATGATGTCTTTTATTTTTCTGCCAGGCAGTGCAGAAAAAAGTTCGCGGAAAGACACAACCCCTAGGAGCTTTTGGTCAGATGCTAAAACATAGGCGTAATAAATTGTCTCGACTTGGGTCTTTGATTGGATTCGCAAATAAGAAATAGCTTCATCCACTGTCATATCAGGACGCAGTCGAACAAATCGGGAGCTCATCAAGCCACCCGCATTGTCTTCAGCATAGGCCAGTAGTGCTGTGACTTCGCGTCGTGTTTGGGGATCAACTAAATCCAAAATTAAATCTTTTTGTTCGTTACCGTAATCAGACACCAATTCTTGAATTAAATCGGCGACGTCATCAGGAGCCAGTAAGCGAACCCAGGATCTCTTTTCCTGTAATGAAGCTTCAGATATTAATTCGGCTTGATCATGGGTTTTCAATGTCAAAAATAAATCCACGGCTTCAAGGCGAGGTAATTTCTCAAATTCCCGACGGCGCTCAAATGCTGATAAAGCAGACCATTGCGACGATAAATCGATGGTATCTAAGCTGCCTTCAAGATTTGCTTGGGATTCTGCTTCGGTGGACAATGCGGAAGTCTGAGAAACGGAATTGTCCGCAGTCTCGGGAGAAAAATCTGTTTTATTCGAATTTGAATCTTCGCTCATTCTGTCACACTCATAAAATTAAGTACCTTGAAGTTGGGCACTCTGCAAGTCAGAGTTACGAAATTGTTCCAGAACTTTTTGAGTCTCATCAAACATTACTATTTTTCCCTGATGAAGCCAAAGAACTCGGTCACACTTTCTGAGCGTTGTTAGTCGATGAGCGATAATAATTTGAGTGCGAGAATTAAATAAATTTTCTAAAGCATGTTCCACAATTTCTTCAGTTTGCGGATCGATGGAACTCGTCGCTTCATCTAAAATCAGAACTGAAGAAGTTGTCAGTGCGGCACGTGCCAAGCAAATCAATTGTCTTTCTCCTAAGGAAATGTTTTTCCCTCTTTCCTCGATGCGCATTTGCAAATCAACTTTACCAGCTAAAATTCCTGTTCGAATTCTCATTTTCTGAAGCATCAAATGAATCTCTTCATCCGTGCGCGTTTGCTCAAGATCTAAATTTTGTCTTAATGTTCCTCGGAAAAGACTGGAATCTTGCGCAACAAAACACATGAGTTTGCGAAATTCTTCAAGACTGACAAACCCTCGTTTTTGCAAATCAGTTGGATTCATGGCTGCTGTCTGTCCAGAAATTTGAATTTTTCCCTGGGTGAAAGGATACAAATGAAAAAGGCATTGTATTAAACTTGTTTTTCCGCTTCCCGTGCGACCAATGATCCCGATTTTTTCTTTCGCGCGGATGTCAATATTGAGCTGTTGCAAAATCCAAGGGCCATCTGGGGCGTAACGAAAATTCAAATCACGAACCACCACTGTTCCGTTCAGCACACTGTTTGTTGTAAGTTTTCCATCCTGCATGGGATAGGCAGATTCATAACTGGCTGCGGGATGGGTGCTTTCAAATTGTGATTCTTTGGGAATCAGCGCACCTTGCTCCAAATCATTGCGCAGATATTTATCCAGTCTTTCTACTCCGACCAGTGCTTCTTCTAACTGGGCAAGCCATTCAAAAAACATTTGAATTGTATTTCCAGAAAGCAGAATAAATGTAAATGCCACGGCAATGGACCCCAAGCTGACGAGTCCTTGCTCAAAAAGATAAATCGATATGAGTCCAGTGATCAACAGCATCAGTCCAGTCAGCAAATTCATTTGAATGGCATAAGTCATGACTGTTTTCACACTGTCGATGCGTTTTTGAAGATAAAATGAATCAAGTTGGGCAAACCTTTTTTTGAAAACACGTAGTTTATCAAAAACTCGAATCAAGGACGCGCCATGGGCAGATTCCGAAAAGTGAGCTATAGAGGGAGACCGGCTTGCTGAAAGTTCCCTACGTGCCTGTCGCATTTTGACTTGGTTCAGTCGAAACAGAGCAAAATTCATCGCACCAAAAACAAGAACTATAAGTATAAAAAGTTTATTTGATATCACTGCTAAAATAATCATCGCGATTAAATCAAAAACAATTGAAAAAAATTCTGCTAAGGGGCCACCAAACAAACGAAATACATTTCCATAATCGCTAGAAAAACGAGTCACGATTCGCCCACTGGGTGTCCGATCAAAAAAACTCATGGGATAGCGTGAAGTCCGCAGAGTCACTTCGTCATAAAGTTGAGAAACTGAAAGCGAAGAAATTCTAGAAAAATAGACACGGAAAAACCAGATCATCAAAAAACCCACTGAACTGAGACACAACATCAGCGTCAGATAAAATTCCCAGTTTTGTAGTTTTTGATCGACCCAATGACCTAAAATGTTCGTATTTGCAAGCAGCAGGACCCTTCCAGTAAAACCGCATAAAAAACAAAAGAACAACCCGACCCGGTAGGGTTTGTATGCAGTAAACAGAGTTTTAAAAACTTGATTTCCAAATCCACCGGTTTCTATTTTTTCAAAACGATTTGGTCCTTCGGTAGTCATTGTAAGGATGTCTCCTTCACTCGCAAACTTTCGGTGAATTCAACAAAGCTTGGGCTCGTTCTTAAAAGATCTTGGTAAGTCCCATCGGCTATAATTTGACCTGCGCTTAAATAGATCACACGATCCACATAATTCAACAGATTCAAGCGATGAGTTGCAATGACCATAGTTTTTTCTTTGAATTCTTGCTGAAATAAAGTTTCGATCAATCTTTTTTCGGTATCGACATCCAAAGCACTGAAGCAATCATCCAGAAGCAAGATCGGTCTTTCAAAATAAAGACCGCGAGCTAAATTAATTCGTTGGCGTTGGCCTCCGCTCAGATTGACACCCTGTTCACCAATTTCAGTTTGAAGTCCTTCCGGAAGATTTTGTAAATCTTGATTAAACTCGGCCATGTCTAAGCTCTCGGAAATTCGAGCTGTGGTAAAATTTTCTGAATCAAAATCCATGAAAATATTCTGAGCTAAAGTAGCGCTCAGAACGAACCCCTCTTGAGCAACCAAGGAATAATGCTGATGCAGCTGTTCATCGGTCATCTTCTTCGTATCTTTACTAAATAAATAATATTGGTTAAAAGTTGCACCTGATTCCCGCACTAAAGAATACAACAGCATTGATTTTCCAGATCCAATCTCACCAACGAGAGCAATTTTTTCTTGCTGATGAACCGTCATAGAAATGTCCTTCAAAATTCGTTTTCCGCCTAGGTTTAAATTGAGGTTAGAAATCTGAATCGCAGTTTCAGCTTCAGGAATAAAATTCACAGTCTCAGGTTCCTTTGCTTTCTGTTTAAATTCATAAGAAAGTTCTTTGGATTTTTCAGGATTGGAATTTTCTAGGTCGAAAAAATTGCGAACTCGTTGAGTCGAAGTCCACGAATCAAATAAAAAAGTAAAAAACCAAGGCATCTGCCGAAAGGGTCTTGATAAAAACACACCGACAACCCAAAACAAGGCGAAAACTGTTCCTGCAGAAACCTCCCCAGGATGACTCTTTAAAAAAAGATACAAAACAAAAAGGTTTAAGAAAAATGTAATCGAAGAAGTAATGGCATTCATACTTTGGCCGTTGGAAACCATGGCAACACGATTTTTAGTTTCAATCTTACGTACATCAAAGATCATCTTTTCATATGCGCGCAGCCAACTGAGTACTTTGAGTAAACGAATATTTTGTATCCATTCATTCACAATTCCTATTCGTTCTGCTGCAAGCCGCTTAAAATTTAAAAAAAAGACGGCTTGTCGGTATGCCAGAAAAAAGCTGAAAGTCGTCACCACCAGCATCACAGCGCAGACAGGCAGCATCGGAATTTGAAACATCGAGGCCAAAGCGAAGGGCGCTATCACAAAGGGAATAAATGTCGTGAGCCCCTGGGGAATGGTTTGATCCAAAAAAACGGCGGCTCCTGGAATGTCCGTTGCGTAAAGAGATATTGTTTCGCCTACGGGTCGAACAGATCTGGATTCTAAATTCAAAGAAAATAATTTATCAAATAGCAAACTCGAGAGTTTTTTTTGTAAATGAATCGATTCCAGAGTCGCTAAAAAATTTGTGAGCTGATTGAAAACAAAATAAAATATTGTGGAAAGAAAAGCTAAAAAAATGAATTGTGCTGAATTTAATCCCCAAAAGTTTTCATTGGGTGAACTTAAGCCATCGATGAACTTTTTTTGAAGCAAGGGGCTCGTCAATCCGAAAATAGCAGAAATAATTGAGCAAAACAGGATCAAAATGATTTGCTTCCATCTTTGATTTAAAATTGACCAAAACATCTCATGACTATCCCTTGCAAACTGAAATTCATAAAGATAAAAATGAATGGAGGTCCTATGAAAAAAGCGACGAGTCGGCGTCAATTTATTCAGTCGTCCGCCCTCCTTGGAGGGGCAGGACTTCTCTCGTCATGTGCGAGCATTGATCAGTATTTTAGATCTGACTCTTCTTTAATGATGGACCGGGTAGTGATTGTGGGGGCTGGACTCGCCGGGCTGCATGCGGCGTATCAACTTAAAAAGCGCCGAATTCCTTTTTGCGTTTTTGAAGCAAGTCAGACTTATGGTGGCCGAATTAAAACTCTTTATCATTACAATCAAGACGATCAGTACGTCGATGTTGGTGCGAAATCCATTGAAGGAACCCATCAAGATGTCTTTTCTTTGTGCAAAGAGTTGGGTGTCAAAATCCGGGAACTGGGAGATTACTCTCAGAAATCAGATCAATTGGTCTTTATTGATGGAAAACCTGTTGAACTGAAAAGCGTCCTTCAAGAACTTGTGCCTTTTTTCAGAAAGGTCTCTCAGCTTCGAAATCAATTTTTTGAAATTGACGAGGCATCTCCGAGTCTTTTTAAAAAAGTAGATGGCCTGCAAAATTATGATCGAATCAGTTTTGAAGATTTATTGACTGAACTGCAGCGACAAATGAGCCCGGAAATCAAGCGGGCCCTTATGCAGTCAATGACTTCTGCTTTTGGTATTGATGCTTCAGAATTGTCTGCTTTGCAGTTTTTGTATCAGTTTAATGAACACGGTTCGCAAATGCCTTTTCAAAGGGGTCAGTCCTATGGGGTGGATGGTGGTTCCTCTGCCTTGACACAAAAGTTGTTTGAACGCAGCAACTCCATAGTTAAAAACCATGCTTTTAAATTTTCACATCGACTGACTTCCATTGGGCGCCGCGGGTTAGACTTTTTATTAAATTTTAAAACTCAAGATGGTGACAGCAGTTTCATGACCAGAAACGTGATTTTTGCTCTTCCATCGAACCAATTAAAAACGATCATTGGCTGGCGAGATTTTGGCGTCAGTGATGAAATACGAGCTTCCATAGAAAATGTTTCTTTGTCTGAATCTAAACAGGTTTTATTTAAATCAAATAGTCGGTTTTGGGAGCGAAAATATCCAAGTTTGTTTGAAGGTAAGGTTTTTGGAGATTTTCCTTTTCAAAAGGGCGAAAGTTTGACGGCTTCACAGTCGGGAAATTCGTCTGTTTATGCGTTTCAAGTCGGGGGCAAAGAGGCTCGCCAAAAAGATATTAAACAAATGCGCAAAGCTGAAAATTTTTTGCAGCAGGTGTTTCAACTTACACTTAAAGAGAAAATTGAATTTTCAAATGTGGTATCTTGGGGCGAAAATCCCTTCATTCAAGGTTATCAAACAGTGTATCAACCTGGGTCTTTTTTTCAAAGTTCCGATGTCTGGAGAAATTCAAAAACCAAGGGCATTTATTTTGCCGGAGAACATGTGCACCCGAAATGGATAGGCACGATGCAGGGAGCAATCCTTTCTTCTCAGCAAGCGATTCAGAAAATTCTAAATCAAGGTTACTTCAAAGCCATAGCTCCAGATATCAAAAGTTAATTTTAAAAGGAATAAATTTTTCAGGTGGCTCTTGCCCCGGAGCATAAGTTCCTGCAGCAATGCTTGGTTGCAACAGTTCATCTTTTGAAATTGCAACTTTTAAGGCCGACAAATTTGGCTGACTCACTGGAGTTTGCGCTGTTGCGACAGATCCGTCTGGATTGTAAAGAGTGTAATTCGGATCATCCGTGACCACGAGGATAACAAAATTGTATGCTGCAAAGATGGATTTTTTGACCACTTTCACACTTGGTAAAAAGATTTCACTTTCATTTATTGGCACTAAATCAATTCGTTTAATTTCTAAAACATTGATTTGTGTCTGTTGATCTAAAAATTGTGATCGCCCCACAACATAATAAACTTTTAAATATTTTCCCTGGTATGAACTCAAATTACCAACAGATATTGGCGGGACAGTTTCACTTAAGCTAAAAGCATTCACCATGGAATCAAAAAGAGTTGTGATGATTGCAGCATGTGACTTTTCGGGAGCTGAGAAAACAGCCGCAAGAGTCAAAGCACCACCTAACATTAAATTTCTAAAATAATTGCGGTTCATATCTTATCCTCTGTAGTTAATTTTTTTTATATTCTGTATAAAGTACAATAAAGCTATTTGGGTCAACGGCTAGTCGCTTCATTTTAAAATTGATTCCCAAAAGGACTGGAAGGGGGATCGTAGAATCAATTTTCGCTTCATCCGGCTGAGTTGCCCAGACTTGGTTTTGATCGCGAATCTGGCTCAGGACTTGGCTTCCAACGATTCCTTTGCCCAATCCTAGAAAGATTCCCAGGATAGAACTGTTATCTAATACAATTTCAGATTCAGGAACTTGAAAAAATGACAATTCAAAAGCTTCCCGGTTAGGGCTAGGTTTTACTTTTAAAAGAATACTGCCTTGAAGCTTCAGCAGGCCGTTTTTGAAAAAACTTGCATTGCTGCCGCCAACTTTAAGTTCGAGCTTGGCTTTCATTCGAACAATGATGGAGCCATCAGTTGTTGGTGTGTTTACAAGCTCTAAGGTCGGATTTTCTAGAACTTTAACTTCATTTCCTTTTCCAAATGGAATTTTGTTAAAGTTTCCGCGCAAGAAACTAAGCCTTGCCATTCGATTGAGTATGGCCGCAGAAACACCAATGCCAACGTCGTATTCGCTAGATTTTAAGTGATTTAAATTCACCAATTTTTTGGATTTTTCTTGGTCGATCAGAGGAATTTGAGATTTGTTGGTAGGGTCTTCCAAGTAACTTTTCAACCACAGGTCAAATTGATCAGCTTGGTTCATTCTGGTGAGCCGAATTCCCCAAACCAGATGAGGATTTGGTCCCGAATGAGTCAGGGCAATACTTGGAATACTGCTGGTCTGTTCAATGGAATTACTGAGCATTTCTTCAGCCATTTTACTTAATTGAGCTGGCAAATCTTTTTCAATCCATTGATCCACAAAACCACGAACTTCGCCGACCAAAGGGGGCAGCTGTTCGCGTAAAAGTTTTTCCAATTCAGGCATATTCAAAGTCAGTTCTGTTCCATTGATAACAATTTTGATTTGAGGAATGATTAAATCTTTAAAAGCGATGTCCAAAGGCACTTCTGAAATATTGTGGGTCATTTTTTGGGATTCAAATTGCAATTTTCCTTTGGAATCAACATAGACATAAAGAGGAACTTGGATCGCAATCGGTGCATCGGCGCTTCCAATGGTCATTTGTGGACTGTTCAGGCCGAAATCACCTAACCATGGATTGTTGACATCATTCACAATGATGTCTTTCATTGCCAATGTCAGCTTGGGTATTTCCAGTTGAATTTTAAGAATTGCCCCCGTGCTCTTTCCCAGTTTTGCAAGTGCCTCGCGATCGGCAATTAAACCTAATTTTTTGATTTGCGCGCGGTAAATTGAATTGCCCAGGCGGATTTTCAAACGATGGTCTTGAAGTTTTGGACCAACAAAGTATTTGGCAAAGACTTCGCGGATATTCATCAATAATTCTGCTTTTTCGGGGTCCAATTCTTTCAGTTCGTCCAGATTGATTGGATCCATGTGAACTGTTTGACTATCAAATTGGCCTTCACGAATATCAAAACCTAAAGAAAACAAAATACTTTGAAAGTTCTTATCAAAATAGCTTTGGCCGCGATCAGTAATTCGAACAAATACGGAATCATCAATATAGTTTTTAGCTTGAGGAGCTGCAGGAATATCCGTCTGCGCCAAAGCAAAAGACGAAAACAAGAGGAAGCCAACGCTTGCGAGGATGGCTTTGGAGCTTTGAAATAGAGAGCTTTGAAATAGAGAACTTTGAAATAGAGAACTTTGATACAAGGGATTGTTTCTCATTCTTTTACCTTTTTTGATCAATCTTCAATTTGATCAATCTTTTTGATCAATCTTCAAAATGTTGCCTAGGATCTTTTTGTCCCCTTGGGGACATCATTTCCGCGGGACCCACTTCGACATACAAAAAGAAGGCCAAAAACTTCAGAAGTGGTGTGTCTTGATTCTATTTGATTTGGTTTCTTAATCTAAATGTGTGTACGATCTCAGCTGAACTATTCTTTTGTAAACTGGAAATTTCTTTTCAATGGAGTGCCTAACTTATGATGACAGGTCTGTATTTTTTATCTGCCTCATTGACTCTGACCCTGGTGTTTTCTTCCTTGGGTTGTTCGGGCTTAACTAAAAAAAGTGAAGCGTCTGGCGCCAGCAAATCATCAAGCGGTTACACTGGATTGGGCCTGAGTTCTGTGGCCGAAAAAGACTTAAAAAATTACGCAGCCCCTGCAATCCCAATGAAAACTAAAGATGAATTAAAGAAGTTCTTTTCTTTAAGAACGCCGGGCGCAGGTATTTTGCATCCCAACGGTCAGGAATTGTATTTTAGTTGGTCTATCACAGGTGAAAACCAAGTTTGGAAATTGGTTGGTCCTAACAGCTTCCCTATTCAAATGACAACGGGACAAAATCCGACTTTTTTGAAACAGATTACCCCTAACGGTCAGTTTTTAATTTTGGAAAAAGATACTGATGGCCAGGAAAATCCAGGTTTGTTTTTGCAGCCGACAAAAGGTGGCGAGCTGACATTGATTTTCCAAAAACCAAATGTTCGAGCAAGTTTTAATTTTATTTCACAAGACGGGAAGTCGCTCTACTTTACGGCCAATGATTTAAAGCCAGACACAATGACTATTTATCGTTATGACATGGATGAAAAAAAGATCACAAAAGTTTCAGATCGAAATGGGGTTTGGGCCGTCGCTGATCAATTTCAAGAACAACTTTTACTTGTCAAGATGACAGGGTCAACTGGTCGGGAATATTACGAACTCAATACCAAAACAGATGAGCTCTCTCCACTTTTAGGACAAAACGAATATACCACTTACCAAGTTTCCTATACGAAAACACCGGGCACCTTTTTTGTGATGACAAATAAGTTTACCGATTTGCAAAGGCTTTATCTGTACAAAAAAAATACGCCAAAAACCAAAAAAGAAATTTGGAAACTTTTTGCAAATCAGCCCGAAGATGAAATCGAAGAATTTAACGTGAGCCCGAAAAAAGACCGTCTAATGATTTTGTATAATCAAAAAGGTTATTTTAAACCCAAAGTTTACAATGTGAATGGTCAATTGATCTCGATGCCAAAATTTGACTCTGGGGAAACCGTTGTTCCCGGAGACTTTGATTGGACTGGAAAAAAAATCTCCCTGAGTTCATCGTCCTCAAAATCACCTCGTAAAAATGTTATCTATAACTTTGAAACTCAAAAGTCCCAGGTCTGGAATTTTGGAAGCACTCCACAAATCGACAGCGCGACTTTTTCAGAAGAAATTTTGGAATATTACACAGCTCAGGATGGAACGAAAATTCCGATGTTTGTCATGAGACCAAAATCTTGCATCAATCAACTGTGTCCTGTCATCGTTCAATTTCACGGCGGACCTGAAGCACAGAGCATGGCGGGATTTTCAGGTTACAAACAATCTTTTGCGGCTGCAGGTTTTGTTTTTGTCAGCCCTAATGTGCGCGGAAGTACAGGCTACGGAAAAGCTTGGTTGGATTCTGACAACGGACCTTTGCGCTTGAAGGTCATTACTGACATAGAAGATTGCGCAAAGCACATTCGTAGTCAGTGGAAAATCAATGGCGTTTCACCTCGAGTCGGTGTCATGGGTGGAAGCTACGGTGGTTATTCCACATTGATGGCGATGTCGAAGTTTGCCGGAGCTTACGATGCCGGAGTTGCATCTGTGGGCATGAGTGATTTGAGATCCTTCCTCATAAACACGGCTCCGTATAGAAGAATTCTACGTATTACTGAATACGGAGACCCCGAAAAAGACGCTGAAGCTTTAAAACAGCTCAGCCCCATCACATACGTTGATCAAATCAAAGATCCTCTGTTAATCATTCAAGGTGCCAATGACCCTCGGGTACCAGTGGGCGAAGCAATTCAAATTAAAAGAGTCCTTGATCAAAAACAAATTGCTGCGCGATTGATTATCTTTGCAGATGAGGGACACGGTAGTGCAAAACTTGAAAATCAAATTTTAGAAGTCGGGAACACAGTAGAATTTTTTAAACTTCACCTTGCGGAAAAATCTACGGAAAAAGTTCAATGAAAATTTCTTCAATCACATTAAACTGTTTTAAAATTGAGGAAATGAGATTGTTCTATACCTTGCTTGGTGCCGATTTCAAAAGTTATCAGATCACTCTCGGTAGCAAAGCTTACAGATCAGATTTTCAAGGACTCGAAGTGAATTTAATCCCAGCAGAAAAAATTTTTTCAGGTCTGGTGAACGCCCAAATGAAGCTGTCCGTGCCTGCTTATCAAATGACTTTGAAAGTGCCAAAGATGCGCGCTTTGTATGATCAAGTCCGCACAAATTATCCAGAGTGTATTCTGAGTGATATCATAGAAGATCCCCAGGGAAATTTTTTTCTCCTGGAAGATCCCCAAGGAAACAAAGTTCAATTGATTGAACTCAATTCGATTTAAAAAAAGCGTGCTGCAAAGAATTCAACCCTTTGCAAATCGCCGCCATTCTTGCCACATCATGGATTTTATCAAAAGAAACCCCATGCTGAACAAGAACTTTCTCATGTGAACTAATGCAAGTCGGACAACCATTGATTGCAGAAACTGCCAGAGCCATCATTTCAAAACGCTCTTTGCCATTATGTGGCTTTGTCAAGCTTTGCATGCGCAATCCTGCTCGGGAATAATTTTCCAGAGTTTGTGGATCTAGGTAGCCTTTGAATTTGTAATAAGTGTTCAGCATTCCCATGATCCCAGCAACTTCGAAAGCTTCTGCTGTTTGTTCAGGTGTTAAACCCATTTCATTCAAATGAGTGATCGCAAGTTTTTGTAAGTCTTTATCATGAAGTGAAGTAGCGATGGCCGCCAAATTCAACATTCTTTCTTGAGGATCAAGGGCACTTTCTTCCAAAACCTTTTTAAAGTTCAAAGAAAGGTCACGGAAAATGGAAGTCTGTGCATTTGGAAATTTGGATTCAAGATACTGATCAATTGCGTTTGAATTTATCATAGGAAATTCCTTTTTAAATTTGAAGTTTACATTTTCGGAAATTGAAAAATATCATCACTAAAAAAAACCCGCATTCGAGAATACGGGCTTAATAAGTACAAATGATTCAGTGATTAAGCTGAAAGTGTCTTTTGACCTTTTTCCCAGTTGCATGGGCATAATTCGTCAGTTTGTAAAGCATCCAAAGTTCGAACGATTTCTTTGACGTTTCTTCCGACAGAAAGATCGTTCACAGAAGCCCAACGAACGATACCTTCAGGATCAACAATATATGTTGCGCGAAGTGGAATCATTTCAGTTTTGTGCAAAACGCCCAAAGAACCAGTCAGTTCTTTTTTAACGTCTGCCAACATTGGGAAATGTAAGTCTTTCAAATCATCATGGTTGTTTCTCCATGCTAAATGAACGAAATGGGAATCACAGCTCACGCCGAAAAGTTTTGTTTCGCGAGCTTGAAAGTTTTTGTATTCTTTGTTGAATTCAGCAATTTCAGTTGGGCAAACAAATGTGAAATCCAGTGGCCAAAAGAAAAACACTGACCATGAACCCTTCATGTCTTTGCTTGAAATTTCTGCAAATTCTTTTCCTTTTTCACGGGAAACACATGCTTGCATTTTGAACTCTGGAAATTTTTCGCCTATACCCATCATAATAAAACTCCTTTTGTTGATGGTTAATAAATATAATTAGTTTGCTAGCTCTGATTCATTCCTTTGACCCGCAGGTTTTGTCCTTTCGGATCCACAGTTCCTCGAAACAAAATATCTATTGATTTCAACTGAAAATGGTTAGGAAGTCTGCTTTTCAATTTAATTTCGTGGGTCTGGATGTCAAAAAGCTTGCCTGAAGTCTCGTCTAAAAAATGAAAATGATCAGAAACATTGCAATCGTAAATCACGCAGTCACTGTGTCCAAACTTAAATTGTCGAATAATTCCGGCACTCACTAAAGAATTCAAAGTATTATAAACAGTGGCCTGAGAAATCTGACCCAAATGCCCATAGGCCCAATCTCGCACTTGCTCCGCTGTTGGGTGGTCTGCATCCTCTAATAAATACTGAAGTAAGCTTAGCCTTTGCACAGTGGGCTTCAAATTTGCCGTTTCCAAGATTTCTCGGATGGACTCTTTGGAGTGTTTTTTTTTCAACAGCATGTTTCTCATGGTATGAGGTTAAAACTACTTTAATTTTATTGCAAGTCTATATTTAGAATCATTCTAAATGTTGTCAAAAGTCAGGTGAGAAGGGAGATCGTCATTGGGAAATTTCTGAATTTTGTTTGAAAAATGGAAGTTCCCGAAGGAACTTCCCACGTTCTAGGATTATCGTCTGTCTGAAATCGAAACGACTTGTCGCTGAGCTGCTCCGACGTACTCAGATAAAGGTCGAATGATTCGATTGTTTTTAGCTTGTTCCATGATGTGGGCTGACCAACCCGTGGTTCGAGCCATTACAAAAATCGGAGTGAAAAAATCAATTTCAAATCCCATCATGTAATATGCTGGGCCCGCCGGAAAATCTAGATTCGGATAGATTTTCTTTTTATCGATCATCACTTGTTCCAAAGCATCATACATTTTCATCCATTTTTGTTCGCCCATAACATCAGCCATGACTTGAGCATATTTACGCATTGTTGGAACGCGAGAATCGCCTTTTTTATAAACACGGTGACCAAAGCCCATGACTTTGCGTTTCTGCGCTAATGCATCCAACATCCACTGTGTCGCTTTTGCTGGGTCAGCAATCTCTTTCATCATGTGCATCACTTGTTCGTTGGCACCACCATGCAGAGGGCCTTTCAAAGCTCCGATTCCAGCAACAGTGGCAGAATAAATATCTGACTCAGTTGAAGTCACTACTCGTGAAGTGAATGTCGAAGCATTAAAGCTGTGTTCAGCATACAAAATCAAAGACACATCAAAAGCTTTGACAACTTTGGCATCAGGGATGTTTCCGAAACACATGTAAAAAAAGTTTTCAGATAAAGTCAGATCTTTTTTTGGAGCAATAAAATCTAAACCCTTTTTGAAACGATAATCGGCAGCGACCATCGTAGGAATTTTGGCTAACAATTTGATGGCTTTATCATACTGGGTTTCATCATCCTTTTCCCAGATTCGAGTGTCTTCGCAGCCAAGGAAACTCACGCCAGTGCGGATTGAATCCATCGGATGGCATTTCGCAGGCAATGCTTTAATCACACCCAAAAGTTGAGTTGAAATATCGCGCTCGGTCCGCTCGCGTTTTTCAAAATCTTCTAATTGTGGTTTTGTTGGAAGCTCGCCTTTGTACATCAAATAAGCCACTTCTTCAAAACGACACATTTCAGCTAAATCCTGAACTGGGTATCCGCGATAAATCAAAGAATTTGTGTCTGCATTTACTTTTGAAACACCAGATGTATCAATCACCGAACCTTCGAGTCCTTTTTTAGTATTTACTTTTTCTGGTTCTGGAGTGTAATCCGGATTAACGTATTCTGTTTGATTCATAAGAATCTCCTTCATTGTTTAAGAATTTATTTTAAAATTAAAAACGTTTTGATCAAATTCGTTGTAACGCTCGTACTGAAGCAAATCATAAAGCTCTTGCCTAGTTTGCATTTGCGGAACCACGTGTTCTTGAGTGCCATCTTTCAAAATTTGATCAAGAGCATTTTCCACAGCTTTCATCGCAATTCGCATCGTCGTCACAGGATAAATAACAAGGTTGTAACCCAAATTTTGAAGTTGAGTTGCATTCAATAATTTTGACTTACCAAATTCCGTCATATTCGCAAGCAAGGGAACCGATATCGCCTTTCGGAAAGCTTCAAATTCCCTTTCATCTTGTAAGGCTTCGGGAAAAATCATTTCGGCTCCAGCATCCACATAAGCTTGAGCGCGTGCAATAGCTTTTTCCAGGCCTTCGCTTGCGCGAGAATCTGTTCGCGCAATAATTAAAAAATGAGAATCAGTTTTTCCTTTTTCCGCTGCTTTGATTTTTTTAATCATCTCATGGGATTCAACTAAACTTTTGCCGTCTAAATGCCCACAGCGTTTTGGATTAATCTGGTCTTCCAAGTGGCATCCCGATAATCCTAGCTCTGTCATTTCCTGAACGGTCCGTGCAACACTCATGGGTTCTCCAAAACCTGTATCAATATCAATAATACTTGGAAGTGAGGTGGCTCGGGCGATCTGGCGTCCCCGCTGGGAGACTTCAGATAAAGTTGTTAAACCAATATCAGGATAACCTAAGTCATTGGAAAGAACTGCTCCGGAAATATAGACCCCATCATATTTTTTTCTTTCAATGGCCATTGCAAGCAGCGGAGAATAGGCCCCCGGAAATCGAAGCAGTTTCGACGATTTTAATTGGCTGCGAAATAATTTTCTTTTTTCTTTAGGGTCCGTAGTTTGGAACAGCATTGGTCTCTCCTTCGAAAATTGTCATCGGAAATGTCTTCGGTGGTGCCAAGTCAGAATCGCTGAGTCGATTCTGACTTTCAGATTCAATCTTTCTTAGAAAATTCCCAATTGATTTCGTTGGTTATTCAATAAATGAGCTAAGTTAATTTGAACGTTCAGCTGTTGAACTTCTGCAGCAGTCAACTTTGGTAGTCTTTGCGCTAAATCCAAAAATCGGTTGCGTTCATCTTTGGTAATAATCTCTTCTGTAAGCATATCAAATTTTCGAATGTAATCTTGTCTCACAAAGGGTTTTGCTCCAGCAGGGTGGGCATTTGCAACGCCCAACTCATCAACTAATTTTGTTCCATCTTGAAAAGTGATTTCAACACGGCCGCCAAAGCGTTTTTTATTTGGATCCATATCGTGATACATTTCCGTCCATTTTTGTTCCTCTACAGTTTTTATTTTGTGCCAAATTTCAACGGTGGATGGACGCTGTGCTCTTGTTGGCTCGTAAGATCTCACGTGGTGCCAAGCTCCATCTTCCAATGCCACTGCAAAAATGTACATGATGGAGTGATCCAAAGTTTCCCGAGATGCTTTAGGATCCATTTTCTGTGGATCGCCTGCTCCTGTGCCAATGACATAATGGGTGTGGTGGGAAGTATAGATCGTGATGTCTTTAATTTTTCTAAAATCTGAAATTTTAGGTTTCATGCGAAACGCTAAATCAATCAAAGCTTGGGATTGATACTCAGCTGAATGTTCCTTTGTGTAGGTTTCCAAAATAGCTCGGCATTCTTCGCCTTTTTCTGGAAGTGGAACTTCGTATTTTCCATCTTTTCCATCAAGCATGTAAGCAATAACTGAATCTTCACCTTCATAAATTGGAGAGGGTGCGCCTTCGCCGCGCATGCAGCGATCGACTGCTTCAATAGCCAGTTTGCTTGAATGAGCTGGAGCGTAAGCTTTCCAAGATGAAATCTCACCTTTGCGTGATTGTCTTGTATTGAAGCTAACATGAACGGCTTGTTGAATAGATTGATAAACATGTTCTGTTGATAAACCTAAGAGTGTTCCGATGCCGGCAGCAGAGGATGGACACAAATGGGCAATATGATCTTTTTTATGTTTATGAAGACAGATGCCTTTCACTAAATTCACGTGAAGTTCGTAACCAGTCACAAGACCTTTTAACAAGTCACTTCCGTTTTTATTTTTTTGCTGAGCTACTGCTAATATTGGCGGGATATTATCCCCTGGATGAGAATAATCTGCTGCCAAAAAAGTATCATGGTAATCCAGTTCACGAACTGCAGTTCCATTTGCCCAGGCTGCCCATTCACAATCAAAAGTTTGTGAATTTGGCATACCAAAAACCGTAGCTCCGTTTTGACGTGGATGGGAAATCGCTTGGGTTCTTGCAGTGACAACAGGGTGTCGGTTCAAAGAAGCAACTGCCACTGAGGCATTGTCGATGACACGGTTAATGACCATGTCCACAACATCATCGCGAATCACTTTGTGATCTGTAGCAACTTCAGCCATTTTCCAAGCCAGTTGATTTTCACGAGTTAAAGTTTCTTTGGAAGGGTAGACACGAACGGCATGTTTTTTCATTTGTGATTCTCCATTGGATAGATCGTCAGAAGCTATCGAGGAGAGGTCCATAGGGTCAACCTCAAAGCTTCTCCATTGCGGGGTGCTTAAAAATTCACCTCGGATCAAAGCATCAATTCAGCTTGTCATTAAGGCATGCATCCCTTCTAATACTTGAATGACTGCTTTGAAAGATGAAAATCGAATCATCATTTACACTGATGGAGCTTGCTCGGGGAATCCAGGAATTGGTGGTTGGGCTTTTGTCCTGTTTGACGGCCAAAAAACAATTTACGAATCGGCTAGCTTTGACCCACAGACCACCAATAACCGTATGGAAATGTCTGGAGTTGTTTTTGCCTTTCACGCTCTGCAAAAGTTATCTGCAGCAGGTCTTTCAATGAGTGCGATTCATGTTCATTCGGATTCAAGCTACGTGATTCAAGGCATTACAACTTGGATTTTTGGTTGGAAAAAGCGGGGATGGAAAAATTTAGAAGGCAAAGATATTGCAAATCAGTCCTTGTGGATCAAATTGGATGAAGCTGTTGCACCCTTTCGAAAGCAAATTCAATGGATCCATGTTCCTGGCCACGCCGGTATTCCCGGAAATGAACGCTGTGATGAATTATCAGTTCAAGCCATGCGGGAAAAAATTGAGATTCAAACGATGTCTTTAAAATCAGAATACAAATTTGATATTTTTTCTCCTGTGGAACTGACGAAGTTTAAAAAAATTGATCCCTATTATTTATCCTTAGTCAATGGAGCTTTAAAAAAACACGCGACTTGGTCAGAATGTGAAGCTACAGTGAAGGGCCGCACTGGAGTGAAATTTAAAAAAATAAAATCCCTGAATGAAGAAGTTCAAGTCTTAAAAGACTGGGGAATTTCTTCTGAATAGAAAGTTCAATTCAATATGGAAATAAAAAACACAACGGTTCTGATCACCGGGGCAAGTCAGGGAATCGGAAAAGCTGTAGCAAAAAAAATAGCAGCGGATGAATGCCATTTGATTTTAGTCAATCGTAAAAAAGATGTGGAACTACAAAGCGAACTCAAAGCTGCCGGGGCCAAGTCAGTTCAAATTATTGAACTGGATTTGTCTGTGAGAGCAAATTTAGAAAAATTCGCCCAGACTCATGGAAATTTAAAAGTAGATATTTTGTTTAATAACGCGGGCGTTTTAACCGGTGGACTTTTTGAAAAACAAACTCTGCAGGAAATTTATGATTTGATTCAAATCAATATCGCAGCATTGATGCACATGACTCATCTTTTTTTGCCGGGGATGATTCAGAGGAAATCAGGTAAAGTCATCAACCACGCATCGGTTTCGGCTTTAATGCATTTTCCATCGGCCACAACTTATTCCGCATCAAAAGCTGCAGTTCATGCCTTCACGGAATGTCTTCGACAAGAATTACAAGGCACCGGTGTGACAACATTAAATTTGATCACTCCGGGAATAAAAACTCGAATGTTTGATCAAATCGATGAAAAATATTCTCAACATTTTAAAATACCCACGATGTCCATGCCTGCTACAAAGTATGCCGAAATTATTCGTGATGCCATTCTGAATGATGTGGATGTTTTAAATCCCTCTGGGTTGACTGGAATAGGGCTTAAAATTGCTAAATATGTTCCCCAGCTTTTTGAATTTGAGATCCGGCGTCGGTTCAAGCGATAGCTCCTGACAATCCAGCAACGAAATAAACATTTCTTCTCAAATTGAGACGTTGAGGTCAAAATTTTAGGACCTTCGTCTCAGTTAGGGTGAAACACAGAAAACTGTGGTAAAATAAACTGTGGTGTATCGATTCCACGGACCACAGAGAGTTTTATGAAGTACGTTTTTCTGTTGGAAGATGATCCAAAGTTTCAAAAAGAAATCAGCACAGCTTTGCTCGAGACGGATGCCCAATTGCAAATTCGTATTTTTGATCAACTGGCAGAGTTTGCCGCGTGGATTAAAACGGCAGCGCGCGATGGTCCCCTGTCCCTTGCGAAGGCAGGACGTCAATTGGACCCAGCTGTCGAAGAGTTGTCATCTCAGGAGGGTGATCAGCTGGTTTTGATCGTCTGCAAAGAAGAATTTCTGGGAAGTCGTTGGATTGGCTTAATTCGGAAAACTCGTCAATGGATGATTCAAAAAAAAATAAGTTCTGAAGCTGATCCAATATCCCTTGTCATTACTGTTTTCGATAACCCCAGTTTTGATATTAAGTTGGTTGAAAATCGCATCATCAACAATGTGATTTTTAAACCTTTCGATTTGCTTCTCTTGAAGCAGCATTTGCATTTTGCCGTTCATGGGCGACATCCGCCTTCGGAATTGTCTGTTCACAACATGAAGACAACAGCGCAGATCGAAGTGATCAAAGATGTTCATTTGGAAAGAATTTCTGAACTGGGAATGGTTACACTTTCGGATAGACCCATTGAAATAAATGCAGTTGCAAAATATTACAGTGATCTATTCGTTTCAGATACTCACAAAAGTGTGATCTCCATTTGCACTGCTTGTGAAAAAATAGAAGCTAAGGAGCCATCCTATCGCTGCGAATTTCGTTTTTACGGAATGGACCGCAACCAGTTGAAAAAAATTAGAATTAAATCCGTAACAGCCTCAAGCAAGGAAACAGTCAACTTAGCTAAACCTCCTAAAAAAGCAGAAATTGCGAGCCTTCCAGTCAAGAACGTGATTACGATTCAACCAAATTCAGATCAGCAACAGTCTTTGAATCAGTATTTTAAAAATCATTTTCATCAAATAAACCTTGTTCAATATGGCTCCCTTGGCCAATTTTTATACGCCTTGGATCCCACACAAAAAAAAGACGTTAAAGACGAAGCGAAAAATGGGGATATCCCGCAGTTGCCCAGTGAGATTTCAAGTCTTTTGATTGATTTGAAAAATTTTGATCAGTTGGACTGGGGTAATGAAGAATTCGTCGAAGATACTTTTGCTAGCTTAAAAGAATCAATTCAGAAAAAATATCCCCAGTTGCCGACAGTTTATTTTACCTCGGATAAGCCAATGTCCTACCGTGTAGAAAGAATTTTGGCTAGGCTATTCCAGGGTGATTTGATTTATGATTTATCCGATTCAATGTCTCTGAGCAAAAAAATTATTTACTGCCAGAAGGATCGACTCACATCCAAGGAATTGTTGGAATATCAGATCTTTGATGAAATCAAAACAATTCAAGTGGCAAATCCTATTCGAGTCACCGAAATTTCAGAAGCCGGCTTGTTTGTTCAATATCATCGTACCATGAGCATAGGGTCGTTTCGTAAATTTGTTCTTTGGACGCCCCATGAATTAGGAAATCCGGAATTTTTAGCATCCTGTAATTTCGTTGAAACAAAACCCATGGCCGATGGGACATTTTTAAATCAATTTATTTTTTTTGGCCTTACCGATGGAGATTTAAAACACATTCGGTTATGGATTTTAGAGAATTACGTTGCCGACAAGCAAGCGGCTTAGTTTACTTTGCCAATGCTGGAAAATCGATAGACGCCGAAGCCACTGGGCCCGTGACTGTCAGTTTCGACGGAAAATTTTCAACTTCGTAAGTATTCAACTCAAAAGTTAACATATAAGGCGTCGAGAACTGAGTATGGTAGTGATACATGCTTCGAATTTCAGAAATCAATTGTTTGATTTTGACAGGCTTCTGGGCCTCGTACCGTTTGCCGTTGACATCAAGAAAAATTTTCCACAAATCCTTCGACTTAATTAATTCATTATGTCGACGTTCTGGAGTGTAAAAGCTCAGAAAAACTTGCACTTGCTTTTTCAATTCGCCGTCTACTTTTTTGTATTCAATATCGTATTTTTCTTTTTCCCAAAAATAAACTTTAGCTTTATACCCCAACTGCGCAAATGCCACTTTCGAATTGATCAAAGTCCCATTCAAATCAATAGTGTTTTGAAGACCTGAAAAAACCTGTTTCCGGTCGCTATACTCATCGATGATGTTCATGTATTCAGAAGAAGAAATCAAATTCACTCGAGAATCAATCTTAGGTTGGTTCGTACAGCTCATGGAAAATAGAACTGTCAGTAAAAAAAGTTTCCTTAGCAAAACCCCATGTCTTAAAATTATAAAATCCATTTTTGAATGTGTCCCTTCATGGTTTGAAAAACTTCTTCGCGGCAGAGATCGTTGATTAATTCGTGCTTAGCTTCAGGAATGACTACTTTCATTTTATCGGCACTTTGAAAGCGTACAAACAATTCCGAAGATTTGGGACTTGAAACCACCAAGTCATTTTCAGGAATCAGCAACAGTGTAGGTAAATTGATTTTGTGAATGTCTTGTTCGAAAACTTGAAAGACTTCAGAGAATGAAAGAAAAACTCCAGAGGAAATTTTTTTATGTCTTAAAGGGTCCTGTTTGTATCCCTGCAAAATTAAGGGATCCCTGGTCAGCATCGAGTCTTCGATTTCGTTACCCAAAGTGAGGTGAGGAAAAATTTTATTCATCATTTTTGCGGCATCCGATTTCCACCGAGGAACTGCCACGGCGACCTCCGTTAAGGGCGAAGTTAAAATTTGGGCATGAAACAATGGGCGATAGTATTTTATAAATCGGTCTTGAGTTTGACATAGCAACTGGACCAGCCCGCCCATGGAATGAGCAAACAAAAACAACTTTTTCGGTTTTTTTTCAAAAGCTAAAACAAAATCTAAAAACGCCTCGAAATCATTCAGATATTCAAAACAGTTTTTGGCATAACCACGAATTCCTTCAGAGCGTCCGTGGCCTCGCAAATCAAAAGAATAAATGGCACAGTTTTCCTGTGCAAAAGCTTGCAGGAGCTGACCATAGGATCCCGAATGTTCCCCTTGGCCATGGGTGACCAGTATGCCGTACTCAGGATTTGGGGGTTCCCAGGATTGAAAAAAGAGTTTTTGGCCGTCTTTGGACGTAAAATAGGTTTCACGATTTTGTTTTTTCACTGATGTTTAAATGTTGGAAGACGGAAGGGATGATGTCAATAAGTTGAGACCCAATCGTTGCATACAATATTTTGACACTGGCAAAACATCGATCTGACCTAAAAAGACAGGGCCAAGCAACCCCATTTCAGATCGGGATGAAGGCCTGAAGTGTTGTGAGTTATTTCAAAATCGTATTTTCTGGTTCAAGATGAGTTGCAGCCGGCGGGTAATCTAAACTATAATGAATGCCCCTAGATTCTTTTCTTTTTAAAGCACATTGCACTGTCAGGTCGGCAACAATTGCGATGTTTCTTAATTCAATAATGTCGCTTTGGGGCTGAAAGTTTGAATAATATTCCGTCACTTCGGCGAGTATATTTTTTAGTCGATGCTGTGCCCGTTCTAATCTTTTTGTAGATCGTACAATCCCGACGTAATTCCACATTAAACGGCGGATCTCGTCCCACATGTGATGAATAACGATCATTTCATCTTCGTTTTTTTCAAGTGGTTTAATCCAAGGCTTTGGAGACTTTGGATAATGAGTCAGGTTTTCCCATTTGCTTTTTAGAATTTCGGCACAATTGTGAGCCATGGCCAAACATTCCAACAAGGAGTTTGAGGCAAGTCGGTTGGCTCCGTGCAATCCATTGCAAGCGGTTTCTCCGAGGGCCCATAATCCATCGATATCCGTTTTCCCCGAGACATCCGTCAGAACGCCACCACACAAATAATGTGCAGCGGGCACGACGGGAATGGGTTGTGTGGACATATCAATTCCGTATTCTAAACATTTTTTATATATTAGTGGAAAGCGCGATTCCAAATAAGCCTTTGGATGATGAGACATATCAAGTCCCATATGTGGCGCCCCGGATTTTTTCATTTCATTGTCAATGGACCTGGCAACGATATCCCGTGGGGCCAAAGATCCCAAAGGATGATATTTTTTCATGAAACTTTGTTTTTTTGCATCGACAAGCTCGCCGCCTTCGCCTCGCAAGGCCTCTGAGATCAAAAAATTTCTCGAGTCGCGATGGTATAGACATGTCGGATGAAATTGCATGAATTCTAAATTGGCAACCCTTGCACCAGCCCGGTGGGCCATGGCAATACCGTCTCCTGTGGCACCTTCCCAATTTGAAGTGTAAAGATAAACTTTACCAGCTCCTCCTGTGGCTAAGATCGTCGCTTT
>JBKCTJ010000013.1:0-1146 GCA_046318875.1 Pseudobdellovibrionaceae bacterium
GTTTTATATTGCGCCATTTTAAAGTTTTTACCGGAATCCGCGCGGACCAAACAGAAAAAAATGTGATTTTTCGACAATTTAGCAATTCGCTGGAACATATTCCATAATTCTAAACGAAAATTGGAATATGTTCCGGTTATTCTTGGCTATCCTAGATAGCTTCGAATTTGCAAAATCACAAAACAGAGATCAGTTTTTCAAATCTTTGCCAACATTTTTCAGGCAAAAAATCCAGACTCTTCTGTCTAGCTGCGGAAGAATAATCTTCCCATTTTTTTGACGACATGAGCTCATTCAGAGCAGAAAAGACGTCTTCTGCAACTCGCTGGGGGATAATCAATCCATCTTTTCCGTGTTCGATGATACGCTTGGATCCGTCGGTCACAGTGCTGATAAATGGAACGCCCTCACTCATCGCTTCGATAGCCGCTAAAGGCAAACCTTCCATATCCGAAGTTAATATAAAAATTTTCACATCCTTCATCACTGAGCGAATTGTCGATGATGGCATAAAAAAGGAAACTCGTGATAACGCAAATTTATCTTTTAAATTATGGAGTCGGTCAAGTTCTGGACCTTCGCCATAAAGGTGCAATTGCCAATCCTGTAAATGATTTTCCTTTTCTACCAAGGACCAAGCATTCAATAGCAAATCAACGTTTTTTTCGCGGGAAAATCTTCCTGCATAAAGAACGATATTTTTCTTTGATTTCCCCTCGCCCGTGGATGGATAAACAGGATTTGGAAGCTCAAAACAGTTCTTATAAGGCCATGACACTTTTTGGTGGTCTTCAATTAAAATGATCAGTTTGTCATAAAATCCAAATAAGGTGCGGTGAAATAAGGAATTATAAATTTTTTCAAAAGTAGACGTTGATGTGTGATTTAAAAAAACCAGTTTGTTTTTTCCTAGAATGCCCAACGCTTTTGCAATGCCAAAACAGGGGATGTGATGTCTTTTTTGAATAAAAATCAAATTGCCTTCGCGGCCCTGAATCCATTTCCAAATTGAATACACTTGTCGAAACAATATAAATGGATTTCGTTTAATTTTAACATCTGGGAAAAGCTGGATCTGAGATCTCATCAATTTCGGATTTTTTTCAAAAAACAGATCCTTCATATCTTCATCAGCAAGCTCAGCTT
>JBKCTJ010000014.1:0-9571 GCA_046318875.1 Pseudobdellovibrionaceae bacterium
CTTCGGAAAGGTTTCGTTTTCCTTCGACAATCATCTTTAAATAATTCGGTGATTTAATGTCAGCTGCTGCTGAAAAAGTTTGGTAATTATATGGGCGCAATTGGTTTTTTGTCTGTTTCCGGCGATATTCATAGAAATCGCTCAAGTACTGGCGAAAATCCATGTAGTTCGTTAAATCAGGGGCCGGCACCACTTCTGGTAATTGCGATGGACGCGTTGGTTCTAAAATCATCGTATCCATAAGTAAAAACCCCCTCCAATGATTACAACAGTGGAACACAGCCTGTGCAAACACAAATTGGCTCCACGGAACCACCCTTTCAATTATTGTGCACAACGCTTTTGCACCGGGTCTTGGAAGGCCTAAAACAAGCAGCAATAGCTATTGCTGCTTTTCAAATCGATCTGAGTGTTTCGCGCTTCAGAATGGTCGATTCCTTTAGGATACGCGAAACAATTAATTTCTAAAAATTAAACGAATGGAATAAATTATTGAAGGTGATAAAACCGACAAAGTGATTCTTTCGTTTCCATCAATGTATTCTGATGCCGAAATCACTGCGACGGAATTACCGCAAAAATCGCCTTGTCCTTCCAATGAGCCATTTATTTTCACGATCAAATCCCAACGGCCATTATTGCAATTGTTGTAATTTGTGAATTGTCCATCAACTTCAACAGCGACTAAACGCATTCCGCGATAATCACGCAAATCTACATAGCGACTTAGATCTACTGTTCCTGACCATGAACTGCCCAAATTCACAGGCACACTGACTTCGTAGTCATTATAAGTTGGTGGGTAATAAGGTGGAGTGTAAGGTGGATTATAAGGCGGCTCATAATGATGAGGCGGATTATAAGGATGCGATGGGTATGATGGATAGGTCGGGTAAGTTGGATAACTTGGTCCATATTCAGGATATGGATTTGGACCTAAATTCACAGCTCCGTTATTATTGTGTGGATACCCCGGATTGTAGTGACCACCGCCACCATAATTTGGTGGATTCGGTGCGTGATGACCACCACTTCCACTGCCAGGCCCTGGAACTAAGTAAGCTTGTGCTTGTGCTGCACCAATCAACGATGCAACTAGTATCGAAACGACTCTGAAATACATAAAAAACCCCCGGGTTTTGTTAGTTTGGTTGAGACGCCAACTGAGCTGCAAAATGCGTGCAATCTTAAACCCAAATTTCCCAGGAATATTTGACACTTAGGAACCAAAAAACTGCTCTGCTTCACCGAATGAAGAAGAGCGTTGATATTCAATTATTTTTCGATAACAGAAATTAAAAACTCGCCGCGATCAACTGCTGATCTGCCCGTTGTGACCTGAATCACAAGGTTTCCATTGCCGTTGAATTCAACAATTTCTGTTTTTAGGATGTTATTTGACAGGTAAGCGGTGCCAGAAAGTCCTCGGAGTAAACCTGGCGCGCGAACCTTGCTGGAGTTTCCCTTTGCTGCCACAACCATTGGAACTGAAATTTCAATGACTTCTTGGCAATTGGTTTGAATCACCAAAACAGCTTCTGAACGACCAAAGGCAACTTCGTAACTTGCGTATTCACGGTGAGCAACTTTAGCTGCATTCGGTTCAAACCCAAGTTGTGAGTCAATCAATCGAGTCCAATTGCGATAAGTCTGCTCCGTCAGGGAAGGACTTGTTATAAAATCAAAAACCAAACGCTTATCTAAATTACGATAAACAAAGCTCGCAGACGATCCGTCATTATAATCTAAACGACCGACCATTGCCGTGCAGGCCTGATCAACGCAATTTAATGAAAGTCTTGGTCCACCGTTTTGCAGAGCTTGCATTCCCAAATTTGGGCTTCCACGAAATTCTAAAACTTTGTCGCGGCCATTATTTACAACAACCATAGCATAAACTTGATTTGAAACAGAATTAAATCCGATTCGAATTTTTGCGATGTTTGCAGCTCGGTCACGGGATTTTGAAAATTCCGATGCTGACATTGAAGAATAGCGATTTTTCAAATCAGCCAACAATTGATCGCTTCCAGATCCAGAATAACTGTAATTTTGGTTATAAGGGAAACCTGTTAAATGTTTTCCGGTAAATACTTGTTGTGGTGTTTGATGATTTTGCCCTTGGCCACCGCCATCAACTTCAGGCTGGTTCAGCCCGGGTGGAATTCTTCCAGGAGGCAACATATTCGGTGCATTTGGATCTATTTCAAAACTAGCCTCAGGCTGACCTTGATTTCCACCATGTTGACCTTGGTGCTCAGGCTTGCCTTGCTGTTGCCCTTGCTGTTGCCCTTGCTGTTGCCCGTGCTTTGGATGTGCCGGAGGAATTTGTCCACTTTTGCCATCTAACTGAGAATCGATATCCCCACCCGGAGCTGGTTCAAATTTTTCAGGAGTTTCAGTATCCTCGGGCCCCGGTGCAGTTGCCGTTACCGGAGAACCTGATCCGCTCCCTGAAGAGTCCGAGCTTTTGCCACAGGCAATAAACTGCGCGCATGCCAGGATAACAAGCATCTGAGTAAAAAATGTTCTGGATTTTTGATTCTTCATTCGAGCCTCCGGTAACCTTCGTCATTCTTTGATTCCCCTTCCTCTCAGCAAGTCTGGAGCCAAGAGTTTTAGCTGCCAGATCAAATGCATTGACCTCTGGCTGCGCAAAAGTGAAAATTTTGCATGATCGAACACATCCATGAACAGCCTCAGGTGCCTGGGCATCAGACTCAAAATGAGCTCTCGATTCAACGTCCGTGGATCATTGTCGGCATTGCAATTTTAGCCTCTATTTTATCGATGATTTATTTGGATCACAGGCTCGTTGTGTTTTTTAATAATGAGCATGAACCCTATATGACCGTCCGCAAAGCTGCTCGTGAACTGACGGATCTGGCTTATGGAACAAAATATTTTATTTTAGCAATAGCCATGATCATTCTGCCGCTGATTATGAAAAAATTTTTTCATAAAGACACCTCTCGCTTAAAATCCATATTTCATTGGGGCGCCAGACTTTTACTTTCCTTAATCAGTGCGGGAATTGTCATTCAAACATTGAAAGGGATTATTGGAAGGGCCAGGCCTCACAAAACGCCAGATTTTGATGCTTGGAAGTTTCAGCATTTGACCACTGATTTTCATTTTCATTCGATGCCCTCGGGGCACTCTCAAACAGTTTTTGTTTTGGTTGGCATTTTAACGATGTGGGCTTTCCAAAAAGGTCAGCCCAAATGGTGTTATTTATATTTCGCAATCGGATGCCTGCTCGCATTTACTCGCGTGATGACTCATCAACATTTTTTGAGTGATTGCATCATGGGATCCATGATTGGTTTTCTAATAACATATGCGACTTGCAGATACTATGACAGAAAATATTTGGCGAGCTCAGTTCGCGCAGTTTAGTGTACCCTTGAAGTTTTATACGTTGAATCCCACTTTGTACCTAAGCGCTTTTATCTAGGCCAAAAAATCCGTCACAAATTGTAATTCATCAAGCCTGGATTCCAAAAATTTTCTTTGTGGAATAAATGAATCCAGCATGGCCCAAAAATCTTTGGAGTGATTCATGTATTTCAAATGACAAAGCTCATGGGCAATAACGTAATCTATTAGATTTTCTGGCAAACAAATGAGCTTCCAATTTAACGTGACTACTCCGCGGGAAGTACAACTGCCCCAGCGACCTTTGGGTCTGCGAAATTCCAAGCGAGATGGCTTCAGGCCAATCTGTGATCCCCAAACAGCAACTCTTTGTGGTAAATGTTGAACTGCTGTTTGTTTGTAAAATTCGATCATGGTTTTTTCAATTTTTTGTGTATCTTTGACTAAGCTGTAGCTTCTTGGCAAAAACAATCGAATTTCAGTGGGGTGTACTTCAAAATAAATTTTATTTTGAAAAGTCGGGTGGACCTTGAATTCACGCCAGACTCCAAACAGGGGAAATAATTTGCCTGGTTCCAAAGACAGCTTAACTTGG
Organism: Pseudobdellovibrionaceae bacterium; assembly: GCA_046318875.1. Taxonomy (GTDB): domain Bacteria; phylum Bdellovibrionota; class Bdellovibrionia; order Bdellovibrionales; family Bdellovibrionaceae; genus JBKCTJ01. The sequence continues at coordinate 3,974 of JBKCTJ010000014.1, forward strand.
GGGCCAATTTTTTCATCGAATTTCTTTAAATGTTTGCTGATCCAATCTTGTTTTTGATGCACGAATTTTTGGATATCCACCATGGGCATCGTGAAATTCGTAAAAACTTGGATGGGCTTGTAAGGATATAACTTGATCGACATCGATCGCCTGGATTTTTTACGAATGACTTCCACCAAAGGGTTCTGAGGCAGATCTGAAAGATGAAAGGTTTCGATCATTGCATAAAATAATGACCACGAATTGTTTTTGTGTCAAACAGTGTGCAGAGGTTGTGACATCATGCTTGTGCCCGCAAAAAATTTTTTTGATCTTCAGCCCCATGACGTCATGATTGCTTGTGAAAAGCTGGGCTTGCAGCCTACGGGTGAGTTTTTTCAACTCAATTCTTACGAAAATCGAGTTTTTGACATTAAGCTGGAAGAGCCAATTCTTCTCAACGAAGAAATGGATGATTTTTTCAAATCCAACGTTAATACCAGTTCCGTCATCGCAAAATTTTATCGACCAAATCGTTGGAGCAAAGCCTGCATCCAAGAAGAACACAATTTTTTAACTGATTTAGCCTTAGACGGAATCCCCGCAGTTCTTCCCTTGGCCTTTGATCAAAAAACAGTATTTGAACATGAGGGAATTTACATCGCCCTTTTTCCGAAAGTTCGGGGGAAAATGCCTGATGAACTCAATAAAAACAATTTTGTTCAAATCGGTGGCTTGATTGCAAGATTACATAACGTGGGTGCGCGGAAGCCTTCGATTCACAGGCCTGTGATGAATACAAATTATTACGGCGGATGGCCGACTTTGAGCGATTTATCTTCCTTGATAGCACCGGAAGTCAGTCATCGGTATAAAATTGCAGCTGAAACCATTTTGTACGCTTACGAAGATTTATGTGATGGCTTTGATCGTGAATTTTTTCACCGTATTCACGGCGATGCTCATCGTGGAAACTTACTTTCAACGGGAGCGGCCACAGGTTCTTCCTTTTTTATGTTGGATTTTGACGATTTCGGCATGGGACCAGCAGTCCAAGATTTTTGGATGCTTTTTTCTGGCGAAGGCGAAGAATTAGAAGAACAAAAAGAATTGCTTCTTCAAGGTTATGAAGAGTTCCGGGATTTTGATGATGCCCAATGGGATCTGATCCTTCCCCTGCGCGGGATGAGAATCATTTCTTACGCAGGTTGGATTGCAAAAAGATGGGATGACCCCAGCTTCCCAAAAATATTTCCAGAATTTGGAAGTTATAAATATTGGGCTGAAGAAACCGAAGAGCTGGAAAAAATCGCTCGCTTACTCGGCTAATCTATTATTCAAAAAGATTGGTTTTGCTCGACTGCATTGATCGCATATTCAAAAACTCATTATTTAACCAATTTTTGTACTTTAGTGTATTCGTGTAAGCACCCACGAGGGAACAAAGATGGTCTCTTTGCGAAGGATTCGACACAAAAGACGCAACTCCAATAATATAATATTTCGAGTTTTTTCGCGCAAAGGCTGCGCCGCCGGAATCACCCTGACAAATTCCAGAGCCTCCGCGCTGATCGACAAAAAGAAGGGGGCTTTGTTCATTCGATTCAAAATAATTACTCAGGGTTAACAAGCGGTCCAAATTTTCTTCGGCGCGTTTCGACAGAAACACATTTTGTCTGTCTGACTGCAGAATGTTTCTCATTTGTAAATTAGCACGACGCTTAGTTTCAGCACTTAAACCAGGAACATAAGTTCCTCTCAATAGAATCGGTTCACCATCATCAATATCAGCCGCTGTGGTCGTTTTTCCAAATCCCGCAGCTAAAATCAGATTTGCTTTTGGATCCAAATAAGTCGCGCTGATCATAGAAGTTCGCCAGTCTTGCGGTGCGTTTGTCGAAAGCTGAATTAAAGCAATATCGCCTGGGCTTTCTAGTATTTCATAATCTTCCGAGAGTAAAATGAGCCCATCTTTGTAACTTGGATGAACCGCATGGCGATGAACAGGAATCCCTTTTGAAAAGTCGATGACTCCTGAAGCTGTACATTCTGGTTTACTATGAAAAAACACAAATATTTGCGAAGCGGCTTTGCCAAAAACACAATGGCCAGCTGTCAAAACAACATTTCGATCGACCAATGCACCCGTGCATATTTCCGCGCTCGAGGGATCAGAGGCATCTCGCATGATCAACATCACTGTTGATTTGGCCAACCAACTGCCCGAATTGACGATTTGGCCGCCGATGATATTGGTTGAACCTTCCACAGCAAGTTGCCCGTCCTGACATTTCGCTGCTAAGCCCTTGGCTGGTTCGATTTTTTTATCTTCATCATTCGAAACGCCAGAGCAAGCTGTGAATACAAAAGCAAGCAGAGTGAAAAGGCAGCGCGAGAAAAAAGCTACTCGAGATGATTTATTCATTGGCGAAGGATATCATGACGAAATGAAAATCGCTGAAACAAACGAAAATTTCGATTCAATTCATATTGCATCGAAGAGAATCAGAAATTCTTTACATTCATGTCAAAAAGTTTTCCACTCGCGATTTTCATCGATGGTGAATTGCTTTAATTCCCAAGCGCCTTTAATCAAAAAAGCAGAAGAGCTGGCAGATTCAGCTTTCATTTGAAATCTGGCAGTGCACGTTGGATCCAAAGCTTTTAATTGCGCCAAGTCTGCCGCAAAAGTTTGATTTTCTTTTTGAAATTCCAACTGAAGACCATGGGCAACTTGAAAACAAGCTTTGGCTGCCATGTCCGTTGATGCATATTTAAACAAAAGGACCATTCCAATTAAACAAGCCAAGGTCACAACACTCGCTGAAACGACAAGAACTTTTGATGTTTTCATGTCCTAGCTTTCACCACGCTCAATTCTTTGTGTCAAGAATTCCGCAGAAGCTTTGAGGTCTCGGCAAAACCTTGCTAGGCTCCACTCATAAGTGACACAAAAAGGAAATAAATATGAACAAAATCAAAGTCCAAAACCCCGTGGTCGAACTTGATGGCGATGAAATGACTCGCATTATTTGGAGCTTCATCCGCGAAAAATTAATTAAACCTTACCTTGAAATCGATTTGAAATATTTCGATTTAGGCATGGAATACCGTGACAAGACCAATGATGAAGTCACCGTGCAATCTGCTGAAGCTATTAAAAAATATGGTGTTGGTGTCAAATGCGCAACCATTACTCCTGATGAAGCGCGAGTTAAAGAATTCAACTTAAAACAAATGTGGAAATCACCGAACGGGACCATCCGAAATATTTTAGATGGAACTGTTTTCCGCGAACCCATCATTTGCAAAAATGTTCCAAGACTTGTTCCAAATTGGACTAAACCAATTTGCATTGGTCGTCATGCTTTCGGCGATCAATATCGCGCAACTGATTTCGTCACTAAAGGCAAAGGCAAGCTGACAATCACTTTTGAAGCCGAAAGCGGAGAAAAAACAACTCACGAAGTTTACAATTTCAAAGGCGATGGAATCGCCATGGCAATGTACAATACCGATGAATCCATTCGCGGCTTTGCAAAGTCATGTTTCAATATGGCTTTAAGCAAAAAATGGCCTTTGTATTTTTCTTCAAAAAACACAATTTTGAAAAAATACGATGGTCGCTTCAAGGATATTTTCGAAGAAATTTATCAAGCTGAATTTAAATCTAAATTCGAAGCTGCAAAAATCACATACGAACACCGTTTGATCGATGACATGGTTGCATCAGCTTTAAAATGGAATGGTGATTTCATTTGGGCTTGTAAAAACTATGACGGCGACGTGCAGTCAGACACGGTGGCGCAAGGTTTTGGATCGTTGGGATTAATGACTTCAGTTTTGATTACTCCAGATGGAAAAACAATGGAATCCGAAGCAGCCCATGGAACTGTGACTCGACATTTCCGCCAACATCAACAAGGCAAACCGACTTCCACAAATCCGATTGCATCGATTTATGCATGGACTCGCGGTTTAGCATTCCGAGGCGAACTAGATAAAAACCAAGCTTTGATCAATTTCGCCAACACACTTGAAAAAGTTTGTGTGGATACTGTTGAAGCCGGTTTCATGACAAAGGATTTAGCTGTTTGTATTTACGGAGAAAAAGTGACTCCAGATCAGTATATGAACACAGAGCCATTTTTGGATAAGTTGGATTCGAATTTAAGAAAAGCTTTAACGCTTTAAATATCCATTCTTAATTTTTTAAACATAAAAAAGCCCCTAAATATTTTTAGGGGCTTTTTATTTTTCATTATTTTAGAAACAACACTGTCACTATTCGAACACATTATTCACTTGAGAATCAGGACTTTTCAAACTGTTGAACGTATCATTGATCCAGGATTTATATCGTCGAACATTTGTGTAGCCGCCTATACTTGAACACAAATTGACCGGGTCTTTTGAGTTGCCACCCCAAGAGGCTATTCCCACTGCATAATACCGACCATTTTTTTGAAAAAAAGCTGCTCCGCCAGAATCACCGCTGCAAATTCCCTTTCCTTCACTTTGATCTACATAAAGAAAATCATGATTGATACCTGTTTCAAAAACAGTTTGTTTTGACTGGATCATTTGAATATCTTTTTTATCTTTTACTGTCAGATTAGAATTGTTAGTAAGCGCTTCTTGGGCTTCCATTTTAAAATGAGCGTCAAGCTCGTTCGCCGTCTGATCCAAAATGCCTTTGAGTTCCACAAATCGCAATATTGCGAGGGACATGTCTTCAACATTAACGTTAGATACAATCGTTCCATAACCCGCGGCCAGAATATTTTGACCCCTCAGGCTGACTTGTTCTTCACTGAGTTTGACTCTGATCCAAGATGAAGGGGCTCTTTGCTGCAATTTCAGCAGAGCAAGATCGCCAAATTCTGTTTCGGACTCCCAGGGCATCGGTTCCATTAAGCCATTATACTTGGGATGAATTGCAGTCCTAGTGACGCTTACTCCTGAACTTAAAATAAGATTCTTAGTGCTGTTGCAATAAGGCTGAGAATCAAAAAAGGCCTTAGTCGCTAGCACTTCGCGCCGACCAACAACGCTCGCTACACAATGAGCAGCTGTTAATATCACATCTCGGTCTACCAAAACCCCTGTGCATTGACTTGATTTTCGTGAAACCTCTCCTGTTTTTGGATCTGTGATTTTAACAAGCATTACGAGAAGAACCGAACTCTTAGCCACCCAACTTTCTGGTGTGACTGCTTTTCCGCCAATGATTGCGTTTGTTCCTGATGGAGATGCCGGGAAATTATCGCAAGTCACATACCGATCGACTCCGCCACTGTTTGAGCCACCCGCTTCTTTTGAACCACATCCCGTGAATAAGAGGATGCTTGATAGTAAAATTGCAAATGCGATTTGAAATAACATGGAACCTCGCTGGGTTTGATTTAGATTTGGGCGACACTGCCATAGGAAGGCGCGTTATTCAAGATCCATAGGTGAATCATGGCTTCGAATGGGCTAAAAAATTCATGGCCGGGTCCCGTACAAGAACGAGCCGACGAAACCCGCTAGGTCCGGAAGGAAGCAACGGCACTCAGCAAGTTCTGTGATACGGGGTGCTCGGTCACTTGAGGAAATAAATTTGACCTACCAAGTAAC
>JBKCTJ010000015.1:0-4366 GCA_046318875.1 Pseudobdellovibrionaceae bacterium
ATTCTGGGCCATTGCCATTGCCATTGCCATTGCCATGGCCCATGGAGACAACTTTGCCTTCGCGCAAGTAATCGTGACGTATCGACGTCACATCATTTTTAAAAGAATTTCTCCGCTAATATCAAAAAGGCGTTCTTTACACGTCCCCGCTCCCTGTTTTTCACGGGAACCCGAAGACTTCTGAATTTCTAAATTTTAAACCTAAAAAACTTTATGACGCTGGTTCGAACAGCTTGAAATTTGGTAGGGGATACCGGGCTCGAACCGATGACATCCACCTTGTATGGGTGTCGCTCTAACAACTGAGCTAATCCCCTGCTTTGTCGGTATTGTAAACGAAAGCAAGTGGTATCAAAGACTCTTCTTGATGCCAAGGACTTTTATTCCTTCGAAGCACCTTTTTGTACATAGAGGCTGATTTTCAAATCAGCCTTTAGTTTATTGAAGTGGCTCACATTTTTTAGTGGGATTATTGGAAATTTTTCTCATTGGTGCTGTCGTCATTTCGTCTACACCGACGATTTGTCCAAATTGACCAATGGAAACCACCATAACCATGCCATTACGGATGTATTTTTGTTCAACTTTGCCTGGCTCCAAAAGCCCTTCAGCAAAAACTCGCAATGAAACTTGAAATTCCTTTGAATTATTGTTGATATCTTTTAGAGCGCCAATCACATAAGTTTTCGAATGAACGCCCACGCCTTGAGCAACTAATTTGCATTCCGTTTGGTCAATCATTCGAATATTCAATAATTTAATTGTTTGGCCTTTTCTAATGACACGCAGGCTGAACATGTATGGGACACCATCGATTTCAGTAATGTACAAACCTTGAACTCCATCAAGAGGGAAGTCTGATTCTTGTCCCCATGGCCAAGGCGATCCGCCTCCTTGAATGACAGTCTTTGAAGTATTAGAGGCAGTTCCTCCGAAAGCGGTTACTGAAAAAATAAAAGACAAAACTAATAACAGTAAAATCTTCTTCATAGCTCCATACCCCTTTGATTTCCTTGATCCATATCCATAAACACTTTTACGGACTTGTTAACGTAGTATCCATTCTTAGCTCGAAAAATATATTTTGGCTTGTCAAAGTCTGGTTCGATTAATCGTCTTAATCTTTTAATCGTAACGTAAATCTTATTATCGTGGACCGCTGGGTCATAGGGCTGCTTCCATACATTTTCAACAAGATATTCTTTTGAAAAAACGGTACCTGGGTTTTGCAAAAACAATTTTAACAAATCGAGAAGAATGAATTGGTTTTTAAAATCAATTTTACCCAGCTTTTTTTCCACAATCATGTGATTTTCGTTGTCAAAAACAAGGTCGTAATTTGGATCGGATTCAAAACCAATTTTACTTACTAGTTCTTGAATGGATCGAGCCATTTCAACTTGGTTTTTTGGATGCACGGATTTTTGAGCAAGCTTTGCGTAACTGATGGCAAGATCCCGCTCGTTCATCAGATAATAGAGTTCAGAAATTCGATAAAGTACACTTGCAACCAAAGTGATTCGCTTAATATTTTTAACTTCTTCATAAGCTTTCCAAGTTACTTCCAGAGCTTCCTCGTACTTGTGTAATTGCATTAAAATCTGCGAATTCACCATGCGAGTTGAAAAACGTATTTCTGGGAAATCGTAAACCTGAAAAAACACTTCAAGATTGTAAATCTCCTTCAGGGCATCTTCATATCTTTGTATTTTTGGATGACTGTACATCTTGGCCAAACCGAAAATAGCCCGGCAAATGTCCTCTTTGTGGTCTACGGCTAACCCTAATGCCAAAGATTTTTGCAGATATTCCAAAGCCACATCGGTTTGGTCTTTATAATCCGCACAAATCGCCAAAGTGTAATAAGTCCTCGAATTCAATTCGAAGCCTTCTTTCAAAACTAAGTCTTGCAATTTGTCCTTAATCGCAAAGATCGCTTGGTGGTCTTCCATTTCGGCGTGAATTCTTAATTTTAAATTGAGGACATCCAAATAACCGCGGTAGTTCTTTGCTGCATAAAAAAGATCCTGAGCAGGCTCGACAGCTTCAAGGGCTTTTTTATATTCGCCCCGGTCACAGTAGAGCTGGGCGATTTCTAATTTAGATTCAGCGATCATAGCGGCCTTACGACGATTTTCGTCTTAGGTAAGATTCAGATTTTCCTGAGGGTTATGAAAATTACAGATTATTTAAGATTGGTCAAACAGGAATGTACAAAAAACTGAAGTTTATTCGAATTCTGTTAGGGAATATCTGAAACCCTTCAACGACTTGGTTGGATAAAAGCAGCCACTAAAAAAAAACAGCTCTTTTCGAGCTGTTTTTAGATCACTTGATCTTTGATTAATTGAAAAGCGGACCAAAAATCAATGATGTGGCAATGTCTGCCCAGCAAATTGAGCTTTGATTCCAATATCACTGATTTTCATTTGTTTAAACAATTCCTTAGGGTTTTTGATGTCCAAGGCATTGATCAAAACTTGATCCACATGATCTACCAAAATCACTTTTAATTCCTTCATCACTTCCTTAGGAATATCACGCAGATCCTTTTCATTTTCTTTCGGACAAATGATCACTTTAATCCCACCACGGTGTGCTGCAAGGATCTTTTCCTTTAGCCCACCGATAGGCATCACTTTCCCGCGCAATGAAATTTCACCCGTCATGGCCACAGTTCTTTTCACTGGAATTTTTGTAATGGCTGACACGATAGAGGTTGTCAGCGCAATCCCTGCCGATGGTCCATCTTTTGGAACTGCACCTTCAGGTAAATGGATATGAACATCCACATTTGCAAAATATTCTTTATCAAATCCAAACAATGGACCTCGTGAGCGAACATAACTTAAAGCTGCAGAACAAGACTCCTTCATCACATCACCCAACTGTCCAGTAACAGTGAATTTGCCTTTTCCTGGAACAACACTGGCTTCAACAGCAAGCAAATCTCCGCCCACTTCAGTCCATGCCATTCCGTTTGTCAGTCCAATTTCATTTTCATCTTCGATTTTTCCGAATTTGAATTTGTGTGGACCCAGCAATTCGATCAGTTTTTGCGGAGTGACTAAGTAGCCTTTACCTAAAACTGCGGCCTTAGTTTTCTTTTCGCCATTTTTCTTTGCCAGTTTTTCAGCTTTTGTTTTTTCTACTTTGGTCATGTCTTTCATGGCTTGGGCCATGACGATATCCTTTGCAACTTTTCGGCAAACATTTGCAACTTGTCGTTCAAGATTTCGGACACCAGCTTCCTTCGTGTAATAACGAATAATATTTCGAATCGTTGATTCTTGAATCGTGACTTTATAGTCTTTCAAGCCGTGATTTTCCAATTGCTTTGGAACTAAATAGTTTTTAGCTATATGGAATTTTTCTTGCTCGATGTAGCCTTCGATGCTGATGATTTCCATCCGATCAAGCAAAGGTCGCGGCACAGTATGCAAAGAATTCGCAGTGGCAATGAACATGACTTTAGATAAATCATAATCCAACTCCAAATAGTGATCTTGGAAAGTGCTGTTTTGTTCTGGATCCAAAACTTCAAGCATCGCAGACGCTGGGTCACCACGGAAGTCATTGGCCATTTTATCGATTTCATCCAGTAATAACAATGGATTACCCTTATCAACCTTACGAAGAGCTTGTAAAATTTTACCTGGCATCGCACCAACGTAAGTTTTTCGGTGTCCGCGAATTTCTGCTTCATCCCGCACGCCACCCAAAGAAATTCGAGCAAACGGGCGATTCAAAGAAGTTGCAACTGATCTAGCTAAAGATGTCTTACCCACACCCGGAGGGCCGACAAGGCACAAAATCGGACCCTTAATGTCTTTTGCAATGGAAAGAACAGCAAGATATTCCAATATACGCTCTTTCACTTTCTCTAGTCCCCAGTGATCGTCATCCAAAATCTTTTGAGCATTTCGGATGTCATGTTTGACTTCGGCGTAATCAGTCCAAGGCAAACTTAAAACCCAATCAATATAATTTCGCACAACAGTTGCTTCCGCAGACATTGGCGACATCATTTTCAATTTTTTGATTTCTTTTGTGATTTTATCTTTTGCTTCTTGAGGCATTTTTTTAGATTTATTTTTTGCTTCAAGGTCCTGCAGCTCAGCTTGGTAGTCGTCTTTTTCACCAAGTTCTTTTTGGATCGCTTGCATTTGTTCGTTCAAATAATATTCTTTTTGTGAACGCTCCATTTGCTTTTTAACGCGTGTCCGGATTTTTTTCTCAACTTCCAGGATTTCAATTTCACCTGACATTAAATTAAGTAAATGCTCCAGACGTTTTACTGGATCCAAAATTTCCAATACCGTTTGTTTATCTTCAAGTTTCAAATTCAACTGAGCCACGATAATAT
>JBKCTJ010000016.1:0-6937 GCA_046318875.1 Pseudobdellovibrionaceae bacterium
CGATGGAAGCAGCTCTAGGCACAAGGCTTCAGCTTTTAGTTGGGGAAAATGCTTCGGATTCTTTAAATGCACTGGATTATTTGAAAAACGAAAAACAAGGACGCAGTAGTTTTATTTCTTCTGAAATGATGGCTGCATCCAAGGATCCATCTTCATCAAAAGACATCAGTTCACACCCGGGATTCATTGCCCATTTATCTAAAGTGGTCAGTGCTTCGGAAAGGCATCAACCTTTAGTGCAAAAGATGTTGGGTAAAATCGTCGTTGTGGATTCAATGATGAATGCACTGGATCTTCGCAAACAAAGTACAGATTACGATTACGTCACCATGGACGGAGATGTTATTTCTGCTGACGGGATCATGACTGGTGGATTCAGTGAAGATGTTGAATCAGGGGTCTTGCAGCGAAAACGCGAAATCAAAGAACTTTCTGATTTGAAATCTGAATGGGGCGGAAAACTTGCATTGGCTCAAGCTTCATTGAAAAAAGTGGATGAGCAACTTGCAAACGTCATTAATGATTTTGAAGGTGCACAAAAACGCAAACTTGAACAAGAAGTCAAAGTTGCAGAATTAAAATCTGAACTGCAGCGGGCTGAAACAGAATATCAAAATATCACTGTGGCTCGTGACCGACAAAATAAAGAAGTGATCAGATTGCAAGATCATTTGAATCAACTTGTTTCACAAAACGAGACTCTGACTTCTGAATTGGAAGGCCTACGAACTCGACGTTTTGAATTGGAATCAAAAATTGAAGTATTGACGGAAGATCTCACTTCAACAAAATTGGGTTATGAAGGTTTGCAAAACTTAGTGCGCGAACTTCAAGTTCAAAGCGCTACGAAAGAACAAGAATTTGTTGGTTTGCAGCGCCAAGTGGGAATGATCTTTCAGTCCATTTCAGAATTAAAATCCCAATCCGGAAGAATGTCCGAAGAATCCGAAATGTACGTTCATCAGATGACGGAATCCCAATACAAGCTTGAAGAAAAGAAAATCGAATTTGAGCGCGCGATTTCAAGCATTGAATCCATGAAGCTTGAACTCTCTGCCAAGAAAAATGAATTCGAAGTTCAAAGTCAGCATTTAAAAGAAATTGAAACTCAACTTTCAGAAAGCCAAAGATCAAAAAATATTCGGCAATCATCAATGAATGATGCCCAATTAAAACTTGAACAGGCCCGCATGAAAGAACAGTATTTGATTGATCAAGTCCGTGAAAAATACATGCTTGATTTAAGTATTTGCTTTGAAACTCACTTACAAACAGAGCGGGATGAAACCGAAGCTGAAGCTCAATTAAAAGATCTCAAAGAAAAAATTTCCCGCATTGGCGAAGTGAATTTATCAGCGATCCAAGAATATGATGAAGTTTCAAAACGATACGAGTTTTTAAGTCAGCAATACAATGATTTGATCGAAGCCAAAGAACAACTCAGACGAGTCATCGAGCGAATCAATAAAATCTGTTCTAAAAAATTCAAAGAAACTTTTGATTTGGTGAATGATCGATTCAAAAAAGTTTTCCCAGTTCTGTTCGGCGGCGGTGAAGCTGAGTTGATTCTATCTGAAGACCCAGAAAAAAATGAAATGGGAATCGAAATCATTGCAAAACCACCAGGTAAAAAAATGCAGAATGTGTCTTTGATGTCCGGTGGAGAAAAAGCCCTGACCGCAGTGTCACTGGTGTTTTCGATCTTCCTAGTGAAACCATCTCCATATTGTTTGCTGGATGAGGTTGACGCTCCATTGGATGACGCCAATGTTTATCGATTCAATGAACTTGTGAAAGAAATGGCTAAACGATCTCAGATCATCGTCGTCACTCACAACAAACACACCATGGAAGTCGCAAAACGTCTTTATGGAGTCACCATGCAAGAGCGTGGAGTTTCAACGATGGTTTCTGTTTCTTTGGAAGATATCGCATAGTAGGTTTGCTAATTTAGTTTTCAGGACTTCAATGGAAGAATAATTTTATTCTTCCATTGATCATTTAATAAAGATCATCGGATTAAAAATCGACGCACTGATAACCGTCCCAAAAACTGTAGCATCCCTTCTTTGTTTTGATTTTATCCCAAGTCCAACTAACTCTCATTTTCTTTGAGTCTTCGTCTTCTTCCGGTTCACCTTTGGTCAAAGTCTCACCATCCATGCAGATATATTCTTCGCCCTTAGTGAGCTTGCTCCAGGCATCTTCAAAAGTCTTACAGTAACTTTCTGGCTTGCCACGACGTCCATGATATACGTTTTGAAAAGGTTTACTGTTCATCCAGATTTCAAAATCACACATCGTCACAATGATATCGTAAGGTCCCATGGGATCGGCATCTCTCCAGGTACGATATTTTACTTCCACATCCTTGATCGGGAAACATCTCCACATCAGTGGGCGTGCACCAGACCTAGTCCGATAGGATTCAGGTAAAATTCCATAATCCGGATTGACCGTTTCAATTTTTTTATTGGAATAGACTGGTTTATTTGCACCAGTTTCGCAGTTGCAAATTGTTAGGAGTAGCCCAGCGATCAGGAGTTTATGCTTCATTTTTTTAGTTTTCCGTAAATTTTATCGAGCTTTTTCATTTGCATTGGATTCGGATCTTTGCCGCTGACCATATCCTTCAAATAGGCTTTGTATTCAGCGATTCCCTCACGCCAAGTTGCCTGTCGCTTCAAACGATGACTTGCCAAGTCTCTTTTTCTGAATAGCCAGCGGATACCAGCGCCAATACTCAGATTCGGATCAGATGTATCTTTAGTGGAAATCTTGACGAAGTGGCTCAACAGCTCTCCATTGGGATCACCTAGCGCCTTGATGGCCTGATCCGTTAATTGAATGAGTCCGTGCGCTTTGCCGGCGGTTCCCGCGTTGGGTGCCAACGGCTTCAGTTCAAAAGATGACTCCGTTGCAATCAGTGCTTTGACGAGGTCAGGGTCTAAGGGCTCATCCGGTTTAAAAACATCGTTCCAATACTTTGTCCAACCGCGAATAAGGTGGTCAAAATTATCGGCACCAACGGCATACTCAGGCAATTTTCCAGAAGCTGGAGAGCCAGTTAAGTTCGAATAATACTTATCCGCTATCATTTGCATTTCTTCGGCAGTTAAATAGTCTTCAATGACTTTGGATTTTCCGCGCGTGGGATTGGCAGAGCAATGGCCGTCACGAGTTGTATGATATCCAGGTCGTTTGTCTGTGGGTGGGACCCAAAGAGGGTGATCTGTTACCCAATGTTCTCCGATAGGACATAATCTCCAGGAATGAGTTTTTTCTGCCTCGACATCATTCCCTTTCTTGAGCTCCTTTTTAGTTTCTTTCGTAACTTCTTCTTTAATCACCTTTACAGCTTCGTTTGCGGCACTCTTGAAAAGTTTTTTAAGTAGCGCTTTTGTCCATTGATCGATTTTAGATTTACTCATTTGAAGGATTTCTCCAGCTTAGCTAGGGTTTTTACAACTCCATCGAATGCGTCGTTAAAATCCCGCTGATTTGGCACAGTCGCAGTTGCGGCCAGCCAGCCTCGCTGCAAACTTGTCGTGTCGATAGACTTGAAAGTGTTCGAAAAATTCTCGGGCATTACGGTTTTCCTGTAATCAAAACATTTTTTTAAGGCTTCGCCAAGAACGGCAGCATTGGCATTCGGCAAAAAAACCGACAGATCGTGGACATCTTTGGACCGGGAGTTGATGTTGCCGTGAGCGACTATTGCATGGATTTTTTCTGCACAAATGGTTTCAATCGGGTAAACAGACCAACTGATATCTTCACCTTTTGGGAGCAAAGATCGCACTTCAATTTTTTGCGGTCCTGGAGTAATCGGGTCGCCAATGCCCAAATCGAAATGAACGGTTTGGGCCTTACTCAAATTTTTTAGTACCTCACCAATCCCCGCACGATAAGTTTGGCGGACGCCGCCGTATTCACCTTGGGTGGCAAGATTCGTTTGATCTTCAAATTTAAACCAAACACCATCGCCCAAATCAACTTCAGCATTTTTTCTGGTAAAAGCTAATGTGGAGTCGATGTGTGCCTTCACCAATAAAGCATCAAGATCAACCGTGTATCGCTCGGAATTATAAACTCGTAGTCCAACGAAGCCGCCTTTGAATACGAGTAGCTTACTCAGTTTTTTATTTGCCACGAGTCTTGCGACGAGTCGCTCAATCAGGAATGCTGTTTGAATATTCTGGAAGGGAACATCAAGTTTTGATGAGAGGTCTATTATTTTTTGGCGAACGGAAGTACCTTTTGCTTTTGTTGTCATGGAACTATCACCTCAAGATACCTCGTCAGTGCAGATTCAAGACCAAGCTCTTTAGCAGCCTTTCCAAGTTTTAGTTCAGTTGTTTGTCGTTTAGCGAGAGCATCTCTGGCTGCTTTAACGGCAGTTCGTTCTCCAATTTTTGTGATGAATTTAAGTCCCTCTAGAATAGCCCGCTCAAGCGAGACGATGCGATAGCCATTTTCGGTAACGATGCCTTTATGAAGGCTAACCTTAGTGCGGATCAGTTTATATCCTGACTCACGGGTTTTTCTTTCGGTGGGTACCATGACCCAAGTTTGGCCGGGGACTTGTTCGGCAAGGTTGTAATAAAAGAGAGCCGAGAGCCCACCAATAGCGGCCTCTTGGCCAAACTTCGCACAGGCAATTTGAAATCCAACATCGGCTTCAAGATCTGATTCTGGATGTAGGTAAATACCACGAGAGACTCGCTTGATTTTTTCTGTGGCCACCAGCCGTGAGAGTTCCTGTTGGCTCACCCCAAGGGCTTCTGCTTGGGGCAAAGTGAAGACACCCAGTTTCTTGAGTTTTGCTTCTTGTTGCTTATTCATATCTTTAGCATGTGGTGAAAAGGGATATTTATCAACTCAAATTGTCTCTTTTCACCAGGCATCATCACTGTCGGCTCACAAAATCAAAGCTGCTGTCGTGTAACTTCGAGCCAATATACAGTCACAAAGCAGGGCCGCCTGAGAAATCGATTTACAGTTTACCTTGAGACACTCAATACAATCAGCACTGGGCGGCGTTGTTGAATTGAACTCAATGCCTTCTTAAGCACGTCAACATTTGTTCCGTGCAAATTCAAAACTTGCAAATTCGGTGGTAAATTCGAGATTTGATCTTGTGTTTGAAAGTGAACCTGATCAGTCACGGAAACTGATAGACTAGTCAAAGACCTCATGAACTGCAGAGTTTCCGGCACACCAGACAACGGGTTATTACTCAAATCCAATTTTATCAAGGAACCGAGGTCTCTGGCAATTTCACTGCTGATTGTTGTCAAATGACTATTGCTTAAATCAAGTTCCTCTAACTTATAAAGCGGATGAAAAATTCGGGGGTGCAAGGCATCTTCTAAATTTGAACCTTGAAGCTTCAGCGTCTTCAGCTTGCTAAAGCCGTAAAAGTCGCCGATACGGAAAATAAAATTTGGTGCAATATCTGTAAAGGCCAGTGTCTCCACTTTTCTTAAATCTGCAAAACTCATCTCCTGGCAAGATTTTGAGTAAGTTGACTTAATGGTAGCGCTCTTATCGCAAACGGGCAGCTTCACTTGGAAGATGTTCAAGTTATCAAAAAACTGGATCAATCTCCGTCGATCAAAACTGGTCAGTTTCTTGGAATGGAATAGCCAGTTTAATTTTCGAAGGATTTCCACATCTTGAGTAAGGTCCCACAACCACTCGTGAACCATAAAAAATGAATATTGCAGAGGATTATTCTTCTGTTGATGATTGAGAATTTCTTCGCTGTATAAATACTGATAAGCTGGAAATTGTGAATTCCTGATCACTGTTTGATACAAATTTGGCGCAAGCTCCCCGTTGCCTTCTTCCCTTAAACAGTTTTCTGGAAGCTGATGGACGATGTCTTCATCTTGAATATCCTTTAAAGGGGCCGTGCTGCTCTGCCAAACCCGGTTCGAGTCCAGAGAGCTGTTGCGGATATTGGTCATAAAATCCAAAAAATTAGGTAAAATTTCAGGATAATTATTTGTAAAATATTCCTTCAAACGCTGAATTGTTTTTTCCAAATGAATTTCTTGATCAAAAAGAGCTTCTTCAGTTTTATATTTCAAGAGGTAATCCAAGGTATAATGCCCTTGAAAAGCATTTAAATTAGAGCTCTTGCAGAAAATCGTGTCTCCGCCGTTGCCAATCAGGGACCCGCCCGCCCAACTCTGCTGAAATCCAAATCCCAAACTAACTAAAAAAAATATAGCTGATTTCAATTTTTGTCCTTTGCATTTTTTTCTTTGCAATTCTTTGCCCGCTACTCCAAAACCTTAACATCGGCGAAGTTTTAATGGAGTTCAAATGAAAATATTTCTATTTTTGATCTTTTGTGTGAGCCCTATGTCTGGCTGGGCCCAGGAGCAGGCAACCCAAGTTGTTTTTGACTACTTTAGTTCGCAAAAAGCTTACGATATTTCCTTTGCCCAACATTCCTTAGATAGCAAAAGAAAAGTTATCGCCCTCCATGTCTTTGCCACACCGAAAATGCCGAATTCCAAAAAACTAGTCATCAACCTAAAAATTGCAGGTCAGACAATCACATTGGAGACTCAGCCAACAGAACCTGAAAATCTGGAAGACGTTCAATCTCTTTTATTTGATATCAAAGGCAGATCCGTCAGTGATCTGAGTGGTGCCCAGATTCTGTTTGATCAAGAAGTTGCTCTAGTAAAAGTACAACTTATCATGGACGGTGCTCCCAACTGCGATTTCAAAGGAATGGGATGTATTCATCGAATCAAAGCACTCGAAAAGCTTTCTCAGCACAACCTTTATGAAGAAGATAACATGGTCAGAAAAGACCAATGGATCCGCCTTGCCGCAGTTCAAGATCTGTTGCAGTTTTTTTCGGAGCCTAGTTTTCATATTCTACTTAAGATTTACATCTATGATGGGGTTCAAAAGG
>JBKCTJ010000017.1:0-13663 GCA_046318875.1 Pseudobdellovibrionaceae bacterium
CTGATACAGTACATGAAGGACGGATGGAACGTATTCGATTTCTTCATCGTCTCATTGAGCTTCGCGGAAATGCTTTTGGAAGGCGTAAAGGGGCTGTCGGTGTTGAGGACTTTTAGATTGGTAAGCAAATGTGAGCTTCACATCAGGATTCATTTGAACTTGATTAATACCTTCAAAGTTAAATTCCACAGGATCTTCTGCAGTTGAAATATTCACATCAGGTTTATTTAAATAAGCTAAAGCAGAGTAAATAGTTGTCGTCTTTCCAGATCCCGTCGGGCCAGTGATCAGAATCATGCCTTGGGGCATTTCAATATTTTCAATGAAGAGTTTCAAATCCTCTGGCTCAAAACCGAGTTTGGTCATGTCCACTTGAAGATTAGCTTGATCCAGTAATCGCATAACAATTTTTTCGCCCCAGATTGTTGGCAGCACACTAACACGAAAATCCATTTCGCCTCGACCTTTAACGCGAATTTTGATACGTCCATCTTGTGGAATTCGACGTTCATCAATTTTTAATCGTGCCATAATTTTGATCCTACTCGCTATGGCATCTTTCATTGATGGAGGAGGCGAACCAGCTTCGATCAATAAACCATCGGCTCGAAAGCGAACGCGGTATCTTTTTTCGTAAGGTTCGAAGTGAATATCTGAAACTTTTCGTCGGATGGCATCAGTTAAAATTGTATTAATGAATCGAACAACGGGAACATCTTCCGCATTGGACTCATCGATCATCTCGGCGCCTTGAATGCCGAAAGTTTCCCCTTGATCTTCATCCGGCTGCACATTTTGAATTTGCTTTAGAACTTCTTCTCTTTGCTGTCCACCGTAATACTTTTCAATTGCAGAAGCAATGGCCACTGGAGTCCCGATGACGGGTTGAATTTTTAATTTTGTCAGCATCCGAATATTTTCTCGATCATCCATATTCGACGGATCGGAAAATGCAACAACCAGATTTGATCCTGCTTTTTGGAGAGGTATCAAATTTCTTTTTTCGCAAAGTGTTCTAGAAACCAGTTGAATGACTTCTCTGTCAATATCGAAGCTTGAAACATCAATGGCAGGAATTTTATAAAATGATTCAAGTGCTTGTCGAACTTGGGCGTCTTTAACAAATCCCAGACTCATCAGTACAGCAGTTAGACGCTGATTCGTCTTTTTTTGAGCTTCAATAGCAGTGAGCAGTTGTTCTTTTTTAATGATTCCCTGTTGGACCAGGATTTCGCCGACTTTCAATGACAACTGAGACCTCTTTTAAGAATTCAACTCTTAAAGTTTATCAACGAAGAATCTGATTTGCACTTTCTTCATCAATATCGGCCCTTGAAATGCAATAAAGTCCAGCGGCCTGAGCTGCTTCCCAAAGCGCTGAGCCTGGACGATCCGCATGACCATCGGCATGACCATGGTCCGGATCAGGGTCCAGGGAAGAAGAGTACTCCACCATGACTGAGTTTTTGCCTAGATAATTGAAGTATCCGACATGATCTAGCAAGGCCTTAGAATCCTCGGGATTTAAAACACTCAACAAAATAATTCCATCCGTGGGTTGCTGACTGAGTCGATTGATATTTAATACATCAATCTGGCTCCCAAGAAAATGATCTTTCATTTGTTCGAGTTGTTCCGATACCATATCGTCTTCTGAAAAAATCCATTTAATATGTTTAAATCCCATATCCAAAATGGTCCAAGCAAAAATCTCTGCAAGTTTTCCATGTCCTAAAATATAAACTACTTTTGTTGAATCTAGTCTGGGAATCTTTTTTACCAAAGATGATCGAATGCTCGAAGGCAAAATAAGAACTGGCCAAGCACTCTTGTTTTCAAACATCAGAAAATCCGCGCATTTTAAACGTCGAACATTCACTGGTGTTTTTTGAGTCAGTCGAATCAATTGCTTCGTCAGTGGAGGTGACATGGCGATGCCCTCGGCCTCTGGATACTTATTCATTAGCTCTGTGAGCTGAGCCTCTCCTTCAATCAGGTCTTGAACTGGAATCATTTGAATTTTTGCCTGGAGTTCTAAAATTGCTTTGGGATGCAAGCTTTCTTTCCCATACAGAAGTGTTTTCATTTGCCTCGCAACTCTTTTTGAGACTCTTCAATAATGGAAATATGTTGCTTGGCTTCTGCCAAATCACGACCTATTTGAACTTTCAAATCATCAACTGAATTAAACTTTTTTTCATTGCGAATGTATTTGAGCAATTCCACTCGTAACTTTTGGCCATAAATATCCGAAGCAAAATCAAAAATATGATTTTCAACTTTTGCTTTATTTTCCTCTGACACTGTTGGATTGACTCCGATGTTGGTGACAGCGTAACGACATTTGAAATTTTGATTGTTTTGAATAAAAACTCGGCTCAAATAAACACCGTAACGTGGAACAAACGAAGAGCTCACATTTAAATTCGCAGTGGGAATACCCAAAGTCCGTCCCAGTTTGCGACCATGAACCACGGTACCCTCCAGATAAAAACTTCTCCCCAGCATTCGATTGGCAAACTCAATTCCACCCAACTTTAATTCATCTCGGATTTTTGATGACGAAACAATTTTTCCCTCAAGGGTGATGGCGGGCATAATTTGCAGATCAATGTGATGATCCAAGCAATAAGATTTTAACAGGTCGTGATCACCTGATTTTTTATGACCAAACATAAAGTCATGACCGACGACAAAAGCTTTAGGTTGAAACTGATCACATAAGAAATTTAAAAACTCAGTGGGACTTTGTTTGGAAAATTGCTCATCAAATTGTATAATTTTCAAGGCAAGCGGAGGAAACTGACTGATTTGTTCCTCTTGATCTTTTTCGTCAAAGAGCCTCTCAAATTTTCGCGCTGGGTACAAGACCTCGATAGGATGGGGTTTAAAGGTCACCACATAGCCCGGTAAACCAAAAGATTGCGATTTCATCTGTAAAAATGCCATCAGCGATCGATGTCCGAGATGAAATCCGTCGAAATTCCCAATTGTCATGACTGAGCCAGAACTTTTCTTCACCTCTAAATTTTACCATCGCTTCAACAAATCTTCATGTAATTGCTATTTTAAGCGCTCCGTGGCAAAAACTGGTCATGCCTTTGATAAGCCTGCAGTTTGATCGCGTTTCAGTTTATAAAACTCTGTTGAGGCGACGCGGCTTCATTACACGAACATTCATTTGCTGGGTCGTTGGACTTTTAATGCTATCAAATGATGAATCCGGATCATATGATCGACGTTTCGAACTTCGCGGGGATCAAAAAGCCAATCAGCAGATTGTACTCATCCAAATTGACCAACAGGACACTATTCGTATCGATCCTTTGTTGAAAAATATTCGCCAGTACGGGGCAATTCCCTTGTTGGATATTGCCAGTCAAAGTGACTCGATTTTTTGGGATCGCCATTTATGGAAAATTCTTTTAGATCGCCTCATCAGGGCTGAGGTTTCAAAAGTCGCCGTATCTTTGTTTTTTGAACATGCATCTTCAACCGAGACTTTGACCAACCAGGAAAAGCAAATTTTTTTGAATCCAAAAATTATTTGGTCTTCCCGGCTTAATATGTTTGATCGAGTTGATGACTCAAGTTTTTCTCTGCCGAATCACTCGAACGTTGGTACCAATGAGCTTCGCAAGGACGATGATAATATTTATCGGCGCGTTCCCCAGCCGAAGCCGCAGATTTCTCATTTGATCGAAAAATTCACTGGCCAAGGGTTTCCCCAAGGGACACAAAACCAATTCATTAATTTCCGCGGAAAAACGAGCCTATTTCGAAGTTATAATTTATCAACTGTGATGGATCCCCATTTTCCTATTGAGACACTGAAAGGAAAATACATTCTCATCGGTCCTAAGAGAGCCAGTGACAGTCAATTTATGACTCCTCTAGGAATGATGAGTAAAACTGAAATTTTTGCTCACATGACGGATAATTTGCTGGAAGACCGGTGGATTGCTCGATTGCCCTTTGTTTTTTATGCTCTGGCACTTTTGGGGTTAATCGTTCTTGCAGCTTCAGTCATTACTCAATACCCGCATTCAGTTACTTTCTTTGTCTATCTGTGGATCGGAACCTTAACAACGGCATTGTCCACTTGGGCATTTGATTCTTTTTCAATATGGTTTCCAGTGGGAAGTCCCTTAATCAGCTTAGGGTCCGTCTGGTTAATTTTTATCGGACACCAAGCGACAAAGATCGAGAAAAAACACTTTAAGCTTCAACAGGAGCAGCAAGCCCTTCGGGAACTTGAACAATTGAAAAATAATTTCGTCAGCTTAATTTCCCATGATTTAAAAACGCCTCTTGCAAAAATTGAAGCCATTACCCAAAGGCTCAAACAAGACACTCGTCTGAAAGACTACGAAAAAGATTTTTTAAGTTTGCAAGAGTCCAACGAAGAATTGAATCGTTACTTACAATCGGTTTTAAAAGTCTTGCGAGTTGAGTCTAGGGATATGAAACTAAACCCACAGCCCGTGGATTTAAATGAATTGATTGAAAAAGTTTTCCATCAGATTCAGCCTCTTGCCCAAACAAAAAATATTGAAATTGTTTTGAAATTGGAACCTCTGTTCTTAGTTGAAATTGACGCTACGCTTATCCAAGAAGTCCTCTTAAACTTGCTGGATAATGCAGTGAAATACACTCCCCCCGATCGAAAAATCCTAGTAAAGTCCTTTGAAAATGAAGGAGATGTTGAAGTCCAGGTCATCGATCAGGGCGAGGGCATCTCTCAAGAAGAAGCAGATCTTGTTTGGCAAAAATTTGTTCGCGGGAAAAATCAAGATTTAAAAACCAAAGGGTCAGGATTGGGACTCTATTTAGTGAAGTATTTTGTTGAACTCCACGGCGGTACAGTCCATATGCAAAGCATGATTGGGCAAGGAACAACGGTTCGTTTTACCTTGCCTTTTGAACTTGATTCAGACTCTAATCAACCACAAATTGAGCAATAGGTGAAACGATGGCAAAAGAGAGCTTAAATATCCTGATCGTCGATGACGAAGTTGAACTTCGAAAATCAGTGGCCAGCACTCTGGCATCAACAATGATGAACGTGCAATTTCAAATTGAAGAAGCAAGTAACGGCATTGATGCTGTCAATAAAATCAAACAAAATGAATTTGATTTAGTCTTGATGGACGTCAAAATGCCAGAAATGAACGGACTTCAAGCTCTACAAGAAATCAAAGCCCATGATCCGAGAACTTTTGTTGTTATTATGACTGCGCATAGCAATTTTGAAGACGCTAAATTAGCCATCCGTGAAGGGGCTTATGATTACATTGAAAAACCCGTGAAAGCCGAAAACCTCATATCCATCGTTGAAAAAAGTATTGAAGCCCGAAGCCTTGTCGCGGGTCTTGCTTTTTCAAATCCTATTTTTGATGACGACGTCGACAGCGAATTTGTTGGTCAAAACGCCAAAATGCGTGAAGTCTTCAATTTAATTTACAAACTTTGTAAAGTCGACACCACAGTGATGATTCGCGGTGAAAATGGCACGGGGAAAGAACTCGTGGCTAGGGCAATTCACGTCAATTCTTCAAAGAAAAACGGAAGCTTCGTCGCCATTAATTGCGGCGCAATTCCTGAGAATTTAATTGAGAGTGAACTTTTTGGTCATGAAAAAGGAGCCTTCACTGGAGCCATCGACCGTAAAATTGGCAAATTTCAATTGGCAAATAATGGAACTTTGTTCCTCGATGAAATCGCCGAACTTAAACCAGAAATGCAAGTCAAGCTTCTTCGCGTTCTCCAAGAAAAAATTTTTACTCCTGTTGGAAGCTCTCGCGAAATGAAAACAGGGGCTCGCATTATTGCAGCAACCAATCGCAATCTTGAAAGAATGATGAGCGAAGGTCAGTTCCGAGAAGATTTATTTTACAGATTAAATGTCATGCCCATCTTTTTGCCGCCTCTTCGTGAACGCACAGATGATATTCCGGAGCTTGTACAACACTTCATAAAAAAAATTGCGAAACAACATCATCGGGATATTCATGATATTTCGCCCGAAGCACTTCTGATGTTAAGATCTTACCATTGGCCAGGAAATATTCGGCAACTTGAGAATACCATCGAGCGATGTTTCATCATGGAATCTACAAATGTGATTACAGTTGAGTCCTTGCCCGAACAGATGCGCACAGAACATCAAACGCGAAATACCGAAAGACAAGAGAATCAAATTTATCCTGCGAAAAACGATCTGGAATCATCTTCAAGTGTGCTTGATTACGATGTGTTCAAAGAAGAGATGGAAAAAGAATTTATTCTGAGTGCCCTCAAAGCAAATAAAGGCAGAATCAATCAGACTGTTGCCCAAGCCAATATTCCAAAAAATACTTTACTTCGAAAAATTAAAAAATACGGAATCAACGTCAAAGAATTTTTCGAAGAAAAATAAAAGAGTGCTCTACCTTTGCCAACGACGCTGTATACTGAAAGCCCAAGTCTGGGCCAGAGTCGTGTTGACGGGATTTCCAAAAATGGCCTGGTCTGAATAGGAAAGGCTGCCACTCCAATCGGTGTTTGCATTGTAAGTTAAACTTACTGTTCCTGTCGCAAACCTCTCAGAACCCTCGTTCGCAGAAAATTCACTGGGAATTCCCCTCACTTTATTTTTTTTTGAATCTTCATCATTCCAGGATAACATAGCCCCGCTTCGAAAGCTTCCAATGTGGTAACCCAAACCCACAGTCAGCGTTTTTCCCCACTGTGGAGTCACTTCACCAGAATAAACATTCGAATTAAATTCTCGCGCAAAACCCCTTCGCAATTCTAATCCTGCGAGGACATCCCATTTGATCCAAGACTTTGTAAGGACTGTTCCCACAGCTGCAGAATAAAAACCCTTTCCACGAATTTCAGATTGTTCCAATGTTTCATATTTTGATAATCCACTTGGAATACTCACAGCAAAATATCCCACCCCTCTTGGACGCCAAGAGCTGTAATCCCAGTCCGTTAAATATTCATATCCAATTTGCAAATTCAAATCACCGACACCAGAAGAAGTATTTGTATTTTCGGATTCAACTCGTCGCTGGGTCATTGGCAAAGAAATCCCAACTTGGAATCGATCTGCAAAAATATGAGCGTAATCTAAACGGACCGTCTGGGTTTGATTTGATCTGTTTTCTTTTCGCCAAATCCCTGAACTGGAAACACTTGCTTGAACATCCGTTTGAATCAAAGTGGAACTTGCAACTGACTTTTCATCGCCGGTAATCAGGGCAGGCATTGCTCCTGCACCCCCGCAGCAAGCTGCAGACCAGCTTTGTTGTGTGATCAAAGTCATCAGAAGAAAAATATTTACGAACAGGTAAGAGTTCATCAGGAATTCAACTATTCAACAACAAATGGGAAAGTCACTTGATCGATGACTTCTTTTCCAAGTTTCTGTTGGACTCGGATATCCCATTCTCCGGACATAACAAAATAAACTTCAGAAATCTGATAAATGCCATCAGAAACTTTTTGTATTTGAACTGGTGCAGACCCATGCCCCATGCTGGGCATCCACAAAACAACACTTGGCGCAAGATTTGGCTCAACCATCACTGAGGGATCTTCTAAGCGATAAAATTTTAATTTAAAAATTCCTCTCAAATCTTCAGTAGGTAATTGCTCCCAAACTAAATCAACACACAAAGAACTCTGCCCGAACTGTTTGGCGCACAGCTCATTTTGAGAATTGATTTCATTGACATCTGAAGTCGCATTTTGATAGTTAGCTTTTGCACAACTGACGGTAAGCAGAATGAGAACTAGTTTATAAATAACCTTCATTTAATACTCCCCTGATCATCTTATATATTCATTTGTTATATTCATTTGTTATACTCATTTATTTATTCTTTGGAGCGAGATATAACACAACCTAAAGTTCTTCCAAAAGGAATTTTTACTGCGGCACCTCGTCGTATATCCAATAAAGCTTCTTCCAAATAAAACTGATCAGCTTGATCAGCAACGGCACTGCTGGTGACACCACCTTGATAGACAATTTTTCCCTGACCATCGATGACATAAGCATGAGGAGTTTTATTGGCCCTGTAGCTGTCTGCAATCTTAGCCCCATGATCTGACAAAACAGGAAACGGAAGGGCTGCTTTATTAAAATAGGCCTTTGCAATTTCCTTTTTTTCGTTTTGATTCGAATGAACAGCAATAAATTTAAACTCGCCAAATTTTTCTGCGAGCCGTTTCATTTCGGAAATATGACTATCTGAACAAGGACAAACCGCTGATAAAAAAACCAAGACAATTCCCTTTTGACTCGAGCTCAATTCACTTAATGCAAACTTGAAATTTTTTCCCGAAATCAAATCGAATCCTTCAATTTGACTGATAGGTGCATTTGCACTGGCTCCAGCCAAAGAAAAGAAAAACGACAAAAATCCTAGGACCAGGTAGAAAGACATTAAACCCAGTCGCTTCATAAAATCTCCCCCTTTTAACATCTGTTCCTTTGCATCTCATCAAAAAAAACTTGATTTTGCATCATGAAAGAGAATGACTTCAAGCTTAAATACGGTAACCTTTCTCATGGCCAACACACCCTTAGGAACAGTTTTGTTGTGTTTGCAGGCTTTTGCTTTCACTGCTGTTTTTGCTCATGTGACATCGGCACAGGAATCACCTTTTTTGCAGAGCTCCTCAATAGGCCTCACATTTCAACAAGCTCTCGATCAATTAAACAAGACAAACTTAAGTGTTTTAAATGCAGAAAACAAGTTGCTCTCAGCGCAAAAACAAGAAAACGTTTTTGAATCAGCATATTATCCCACCGTGATTGGAACAATCAACGGGACCGAGTATGATAAAAAACAACTTTCCACAGATTCGAAATACTCTGTGCAATCTCAGCTGAGTTTAACTCAAAATTTATTTTCTGGTTTCTCCGATCAAAACAAAATCAACCAAGCTCGAGAGAATACCAAAGCAAGCCTTGAAATTTTAAAGAATACGAAATCAAAAGCTTATGCAGAATTAAAACAGGTTTATCAAAAAAACATCTATTCAAAGGATTTTATTCGCCTCGCAGATAAGATTTCACAACGACGGCAGGACAATTACCGATTGGTCGAGCTCCGATTTAATTCCGGCCGGGAAAACAAAGGAAACGTTTTTTTATTCAAAGCTTATACAGAGCAAGCCCTGCTAGAAAAGCTTCAAGCTGAAAACACAGCTTCTAACAGTCACTGGGAACTAGCAAAAACTTTGGGGTATGATCAAAATATAAAAATAGAAGTCCTCGATTCAAAATTACCCATGGCCACACTACCCGAAAAACCAGATTATTTTGGTATTGTCTTAGAACATCCAGAATACAAAGCCTCCGTGGCTCAGGAAGAAGCGACGCAATTCGAATACAATGCTTCAAAGTCAAAGTTTATGCCTTCTTTAGATTTATCGGCGTCTTATACTTATTCGGATACAAATTTTTTTCCTCAAAGAAATGAAGGCTGGAATGCCGGGCTGACTCTCAGCTTTCCCTTTTTTAGTGGTGGCCGAGATGTTGCAAATTCACAGTCATCTTTCGCCCTTTGGAAAGCTCAAAGCTCGGCAAAAGCTTTGACTGAAAAACAAATTCTTCTGGGCTTAAAAACAGCTTACACAAATTATCAAGAAGCACTTCAAAAACTGAGAGTTGACCAGAGCTTCAGAGAAGCGGCCTCTGTCCGAGCAGATATTGCCAAGAACAAATATAATAACGGCTTACTCACATTTGAAAGCTGGGACCAAGTCGAAAATGATTTTATTCTGCGTGAAAAAAACTTACTCGCAAGTCAGCGTGACCTTGTTTATGCCGAAGCCAACTGGCTGCAAGCCCAGGGTCTGGACTCCAATGAAGGGTTAAAAGATTTCTGATGAAAACAAAAACCATTTTAATCAGCTTAGGTATTTTTTTCCTCATCGCCGCCTTTGGCTTTTGGAGATGGAAGAAAACTGACAAAGATATCACTTACCGATCAATCCAGATTTCGCGCGGTGACCTCATGTTAAAAACCCTAGCTACAGGAACTGTTCAACCTGAAAATCGCCTTGAAATCAAACCACCTGTCGCAGGTCGAATCGAAAGAGTCCTTGTCATCGAAGGACAAAAAGTACGAAAAGGTCAAATTTTAGCATGGATGAGTTCCAGTGAACGCGCAGCTTTGATTGATGCTGCCCATGCACAGAGTCCCGATGAAGTAACAAAGTGGGAATCACTTTATAAACCTACCCCCATCATTGCGCCTATTTCTGGAATGATTATTCAGCGCAGTGTGGAAGCAGGCCAAACATTTACGACCAACGACCCTGTGCTTGTAATGTCTGATCGTCTCACTGTGAAGGCCCAAGTTGATGAAACAGATTTAGCTAAAATTAAATTAAAACAAATAGCTGAAATCAGATTGGATGCTTATCCAGATTTGCCTATTGAATCCATAGTCAGTGAAATTGCATTTGAAGCGAAGACAGTGAACAATGTCACCACCTACGTTATCGTTGTTGTTCCGCAAAAACCACCAGAAGTGATGCGAAGTGGAATGACTGCCAACGTGACTTTTTTTGGAGATGTTCAAAAAAATGTAATAAAGATTGAAAATGAATTTATTCAATACAAGCAAGGCACACCCCAAGCACTTATCCAAAAAAAACCGGATCAAAAACCCGATTGGGTTGATTTACAAATTGGAATGACAGATGGGAAAAGCTCTGAAGTCCTTGCTGGATTGAATGAAAATGATCTTGTTGTCCTAGAAATTCAAAAGAAAGAAGAAAAGTCGTCAAATCCATTTTCGCCAATGGGAAATAGCAATCGCTCCAATAATCGTAGCCCACGTCGTAGCAATTAGACCATGAAAACCAACAAAGCAGGGTAAAAAATGATTCAACTCAAAAATGTTGAAAAAATTTATCAGATGGGACCCGAAACACTTCGTGTTTTAAAGGGCGTTGATCTGACCATCGATGATGGCGAGTTTGTAGCCATCATGGGCCCTTCAGGTTCCGGCAAGTCCACTTTGATGAATATCTTAGGTCTTCTCGATGTCCCAACGTCAGGCGAATATTTTTTAAATGATCAATCTGTCATTGGCTTTAAAGAAGATGAACTGTCTGAACTTCGTCGAAATGAAATTGGATTTGTATTTCAACAATTTCATCTTTTACCCAGAATGAGCGCTTTAGAAAATGTTTTAATGCCCACCATTTATTCCCAAGTACCTGGCGCACTAGAAAAGGCTCACGAGTTGCTAGCATCTGTCAGTTTAACTGATCGCTCACAACATCAGCCCAAAGAACTCTCCGGCGGCCAACAGCAAAGAGTGGCCATTGCAAGATCCTTAGTGAATTCGCCGAAAGTGATTTTAGCAGATGAACCAACTGGAAATTTAGATTCCACCAGTGAAGTGGAAATTATGAAAATTCTAAAGAAACTCAACGATTCAGGAATTACTGTTATCCTTGTCACTCATGAAGAAGAAATTGGTAACCAAGCGCGGAGACTGATTCGAATGCGAGACGGCGTCATCCAATCCGATATCAAAAAAGATCGAAGTAAATTTGATTTGCCAGCAAATTCAGTTTTTAAGAAAGACTCAACTTCTCTCGTCTCAAAATCTTTACGCTTTGATTTTATGAATTACTTTTTTCAAGGATTAAAAACTCTGTTTGCAAATAAACTCAGATCAGCTTTGTCTATGCTGGGAATTCTCATCGGCGTTGCCGCCGTCATTTCAATGCTTGCTCTTGGAAAAGGCGCTCAAAATGCTATTGAAGAACAACTCTCGTCCCTAGGTTCTAACTTGTTATTGATACGTCCTGGTGCTGCCAGAGTTGGCGGCGTGAGCCAAGATTCGGGTGTTGCTAATCGATTACTTTATGAAGACATCCGACAACTGCAATTAAAAGTACCCGAGATATATCAAGTTTCAGGAAACATCAGTGGTCGTGCCCAAATCACTGCCCAAGGAAAAAATTGGAATACGTCAGTGTCTGGGACATCTGCCACTTGGGCTGAAATGAAATCGTTGCAGCCAACTCTTGGACGTTTTTTTATAGATCAAGAAAATAACCAAAGAGCTCGCGTGGCCGTCATCGGTGAAACCATTCGCAAAGAGTTATTTAGAGAAAATCAAACAGTGATCGGCGAAATGATCAAGATCAATAAAGTGAATTTTCAAATTATCGGGGTCCTTCCTGAAAAAGGATCCAATGGATGGCAAGATCAAGATGATCGAATCATCATTCCAGTTTTGACGGGCATGTATCGTCTTTTTGGACGCAACCATATCGAATCCATTGAAGCAGAAATCGATGTTCAAGAAAACATGGAAAATGCTCAAGATAAAATTAAACAGATTTTACTTACAGATAAAAAAATTCCATCTGCACAACAGGATGATGCTTTCACTATTCGAAATATGGCAGATATTCAGCAGGCCTTACAAAGCAGCAGCAAAACAATGTCGCTGTTGCTGTCGACCATTGCAGCGATTTCACTTTTAGTGGGTGGTATAGGTATCATGAACATTATGCTTGTCTCAGTCACGGAGCGGACCAAAGAAATTGGTCTCAGAAAAGCTGTTGGAGCTAAACAAAATGACATTCTGATTCAATTTCTATCGGAGTCAGCAGTGATCAGCGTCGTCGGCGGAATTTTTGGAATTATTTTAGGCTGGGCTATTACCATTGCCTTGTCCCGATTGGCAGGATGGACGACCTTTGTTTCACTGTCATCAGTTCTGCTTGCCACAGTCTTTTCAATTGTCATTGGAATTGTCTTTGGAGTTTACCCAGCTCGCAAGGCTTCCAAATTAAATCCTATTGATGCACTGAGGTTTGAATAATCTCATCAATGAGAAAACTAAGGAACTATTCTGGTGTTTTGTTTTCTCGCATCACACTTAAAATAATTCCCAAAAGCCCAATGGTCATAAAGACTCCCGAGACGATATCTCTTTGATTGATTTTATAAAATCCATATCCGACGACACAGCAACATAAAGCTAAAAAAACCATAAACAATTTTTTTTTCATTTGCAGTGATCATGCTTCGGATTGACGTCAATGACAAGCGACTGAATGGTGACTTAAGACAGAAACCACATCATCTGGGGGAATGGATTTCATGCATTCATGGGTGCCGATTGGACACTTTTGATGTCCGTGACTTCCACAAGGTCTGCACTTCAAATCAAGACGTGTTTGTACAATATAAGATTGATTCGACCAGGGACGATAGCCAAATTCAAGAATCGTCGGTCCAAACAGTGTGATGCTTGGGCAATCTGCAACCGCTGCTAAATGCGCTGAGCCACTGTCGTTACCAATGACCCACCCTGAATTGACCATCAAACCCAGAGTTTGAGTTAAGCTTGTTAGACCTATCAGATTTTTAACTTCACTACTGATTGCAGATTGGATCTGAATCCCAAGATCGACTTCATTTTTAGCGCCCATCAAAACAACTTCATAACCTAACTGAAGTAGCGTATTGATCACTGAAATAAAGCCGCTGATCGTGTACTTTTTAGTTTCCCAAACACTTCCAGGAAAAACTAAAATTCGTTTTTTATTTTCAGGAAAACCATCTCGCATTGAAATGGTTTCCGGCCAAGGAAGAATTTGTTCCCGATAGCTCATCGAAGCAAATTGC
>JBKCTJ010000018.1:0-3236 GCA_046318875.1 Pseudobdellovibrionaceae bacterium
TCTTCTCCGCAAACATAGGCACCAGCACCCAGTTGAATTCGAAAAGTCATGGGATGAATTGCAGATTTAAAATTTTGAATAGCTTTTTCAAGATGTTTGAGCAAATAACGATACTCGGCTCGAAGATAAATAATTCCTTCACGCGAGCCAATGCACTTTCCAGCTATTGTCATACCTTCGAGTAACTTTTCCGGCAGTTCGGTTAACAAAACCCGATCTTTGAAGGTGCCAGGCTCTCCTTCATCGGCATTGCAAATGACATACTTTGTTTGTGAAGGGAAACTGCGGCAAATATCCCATTTCTTGCCTGTGGAAAATCCCGCACCACCGCAGCCTCGCAGACCACTGATCTTGATTTCGTTGATGATTTCAAATGCATCGAGAGAAACTGCCCGGGACTCATTTTGTTGGGGCGACTTTGACCAGTCAATAAACAGCCCCACACTGCGGAGGTGATTGTTCACATGACTTTGAATCGGAAGATCAGCTTTCAAGTCACGGCAAATTTTTCGAACAGCATCGACAGTTAAATTCGTCACAGGAAAAAAATCGATCAATGCCGCAGGCGATTGATCGCCCATCCCAATGCACGAAGTTTCAAACAGTCCGATATGGCCGTCGATTGTGACTTGACCAAGTTTGATACCAAGCTCGGTTTCAAAGGTCTTTTTTATTTCTTCCATCCCCGCATGCTGAGCAACAATGGAATTATCAAGATAGATTGTATGACGACCCGAAGGAACCTGTCGAAAAAAATGATAAAAACTGAGAACCTCTTCAATATGGGCGACGGAAACACCAAGTCCTGCAGAAAGCTGCATCAAATCAATTTTTGAGACATATCCAGTGTGCTGATGGCAAGACCACAGAACATCCATAAGCCGCGAGGGATCATTTTGGAATTCTATCAAAATTGCTTCGATCTCGGATTTGCGTGTGATCATTGACCCACCCTTACCTGACTCCTATGATGCTCACAATGATTGAAAATCATCAAACAACTTGTCTTGTTCTTCACTATTTTGGCCAAGTGCAGGGCGTCGGCATGCGTCCATTTTTATTTCGTTTAGCTGATGAACTGAATTTAAAAGGAAAAATATTCAATCATTCGGGTGGCGTAACCACGGAGCTCGAAGGATCAAGGACTCAACTTGAAAACTTTCATCAACGAGTCATCAGCTCTGCTCCTCCACCGATTCTGATTCAAAAAATACTTTGCAGTTGGCAAAGTCCCCGCGGTGACAAAGATTTAGAAATCATCAGCCTCGCGCCAAGCACATGCTCTTCCCGACATATGATACAACCTGACGCTGCCACCTGTCAGAAGTGCTGGTCTGATTTTTTTAATCCACAGAGTCGATTCTATCATTATAGTTTTGTATCTTGCTGCGAATGCGGACCTCGATGGTCCATCCTTCATCGATTTCCCTTTGAACGCTTCAATACTTCTTATGAATCTTTTCCAATGTGTCATGAGTGCCAAGCAGAATATCAAAATCCGCAAAGTCGACGGTATTATGCTCAGACACTGAGCTGTGCTGTTTGTGGACCTCGAATCACCATTTCAACAAAAAAAATATCTGCATCAATTTTTTCGCCAGAAACTGTTCAGAAATCTATTCTGGATGGTCAAATCGGACTCGTGAAGGGTCTTGGTGGTTTTCAGTTGATAGGTCTTGCCACAAACCCTGCCACCATTGAACGAATACGAAATTTAAAATCGCGTCCATCGCAATCTTTGGCAATTATGGTGCGAGATCTAGAAACTTTTTTAAATATGGGCGGAACCCTCACCGATTGGAAATCCATGACCAATTCCGTTGCGCCGATCCTGTCCGTCAAAAATTTAAAACATCCTTTGTCTTTGAGCTTAGCTCCGGATTTGCAAGAACTAGGTGTGATGGCTCCGACGACGCCACTGCATTTTATGCTTTTTGGAAAAGACATTGATTCCATTGTCGTCACGTCAGGAAACCCGCAAGGGCATAAATTACCAAAATCGAAATCAGAAATTCAATTTTCTTTGGATTCTGAGATCGATTTTATCATTGATCATGATCGCGATATCATTCACTCCATTGATGACTCAGTTGTGCGAGGTGAATTGGTTTTACGAAAAGCCCGCGGGCTAACACCTGTCATTCACACTTGCCAATCAAAACAATCACGCATTGCTTTGGGAACAGATTTGAAAAACGCTATGGCGATTCAAATCGAAAATGACTTAATTGAATTCCCCTACTGCGGAGATCTTGGTGATCAGAAGATTCTGGAAGCTCAGACACATCAAATCATTGAGTATCTTAAACTTTTTGGTGTGACTTGGGGTGATCTCACTTTATCCGCAATTGATTTTCATCCGGAAACAACAACACAAAACCTGGGACCTGGGCCCCACACTCAAGTTCCACATCATCTTGCCCATGCTTGGTCAGCTTTTCATCAGTGCCCGGCAGATTTGATTTTGACTTTTGATGGCACTGGCTACGACGAAGACTTCGAATTGGGCGGCGGGGATGGTTTTACATTGCGAGAAAAAAATTGGCACCGAGTTCTGAGTTTAAAACCCTTGAAATGGGTTGGTGGAAATTCAAGTGTCATTGAACCGTGGAAATCATTGGTCATCGCTTTTGCATCGGCCGGATATCCTGTTGAAAATCTTTATTTGTGTCTTCCAGAAATTTCCAAAGAGATGATTGATGTATTTTATGTTTATGCTTGCTCAGAAAGTGGCCCACTGACGACGTCCATGGGGCGGTGGTTTGACGCAGCAGCAGCAATGATTGATTTTGGAGCTCAAAAACAAACTTACGAGGCACAAGCTCCGATCCGACTTGAACATCTTGCGAAACCCTTTCGGCATGAGCACCAGAGGAGTCAATTTTTAATTGAACCCAACAGAAATGCCACATCAATCATTGAAATCGACGGAGCTGCAATTTTGTTTGAACTCTATCATCTCAAATGCGTTCAAAAATTTTCCAAAGAAGAAGTTGCCTTTGCTGCCCATGACTTTATGGCAGGTGCTGTTGCACGAGCTTGTCTTTCCCTTCCAGTCAAGTCTGTCACTGGCACTGGTGGCGTTTTTCAAAATGCACTTTTTACAAAGCTTCTTGCTGACCACCTTCGCTTACTGGACATTCAATTTTCTTTGCCAAAAGCAATTCCTGTAAATGATCAATGCATTGCCCTGGGTCAGATTTATTATATGGAGAATTTGTATGCATGAAGTCAGT
>JBKCTJ010000019.1:0-12099 GCA_046318875.1 Pseudobdellovibrionaceae bacterium
TTTTTTTGTCCTTCCACGTTCCATTTACGATACGTGCAATAAGATCTTGTCGGAAAATCGCCATCGAACTTGATGAAACTTGGTAAATACGACTTGTTTTGAGCCACAAGTTGATCATGAATAGGAGACATTATTTCGAGACTGGAAGATTTTTTTATGAACGTGTCTTTTTGAGACGGTTCTTCTTGAGTTTTGATTCGCGGCAGTTCGTTAAACCGTCGCTATGGGCGCTGCCGTTTTTATCGGGGGTTTCTAGAGGTCTTATGCAACAAATGTAAATTCTTCCGATGAGAGAAATGTTCAATTTTTTAAGATACTTGCAGTTTAGCCATCCTCCGCGAAAAAATCGCTCATAGCTAGGGCAAACCACTGTGATAATCTCGGTCAAATCAAAAGTGCAATTAAGCACCTATCGAAGGAGTTAAGTTATGAAGAAGTTGATATCGTTTGCTGCATTGTTTATCGCAATGGGTATGGTTTTCTCTGTCAATGCCTACGCACAAAAAGGAACTGGAGGCATCATTGGTGATAAGAACCGCGTTTCACCAATTGTGGATGTTTTGCGCAGTCAAAATCGTTTTTCGATTTTAATTGAAGCAATTGAAAAGGCCCAGATTGGCAACATTTTGGACAGCCAACCAGGTGGGGTTAGTCTCTTTGCACCCACGAATGCAGCTTTTGCGAAATTACCGGCATCAACAGTTCAAAATATACTTGCTGACAAGGAACAGCTTATTGCTTTGTTGTCATACCACGTCACTCCAGTAAGGATGCGAACTGCAGAAGATTATGTGGCTTTAGGTACCGTCTCAACTTTACTGCAAGGAACTACTTTGCAATTTACAGGAAATATGTCGAATAATTTTTATGTCAATTCTACAGAATTCTCTGCATCTTGGACCATTCCTTTCAAAAATGGTATGATTTGGGTCATAGACGAAGTTTTATCTCCAGAAATTATGTAATATCTCTGTGACATCTCTGTGACATCTCTGTGACAAAATTTTTCTTTTAATTTGATTTGTTTAGATCAGAAAAGCATCGCCCCAGCCCAACTTTGTTAGAAAATTTGGGCTGGGGTTCATACTTCTGAAGCGCTTGCAGGAAGCTAGAATTGAACTCGTAATCTAAGCGGATGAAGCTCCCCGTCCCAAGGGTTGGGGTATCATTTACATCCCACGCCGCAAGCGGCGGGGCCCTGCGCGGACTTAATAGATAATTTGTGTCCGAACGTATTGGCACGAAATTATCAATGAAATTAGGCATTTAGAATAATTAAAAACTGTGTTATCCTAAATCTGAAGTCAACACTCGAAGGAGAGACAAATGGACTATACTAAGTATAAATCACTTAAAAAAGGTGGAGCAAAAAAAGCAGCCGAAACTTTTTCAGCTACAAGAAATCAAAAACCGTCTGAGCGTTTGATAAAAATTATTTCTGAAGTTCAGCCTGATGAACCATCATCAGAGAAAAAGGATCAAAAGAAAATTGCTCGGGATGTAGAGGCTTAATGGGATACTGCTTACCATTTTCAGAAATTGATCTTCAGCGCAAAATTTTTGAGAAGCCTCCATTTTGCCTGTTGGATTCATCATTTTTAGTTTCATTTAGTGACCTCGATCATAGCTTTTATGACGAAGCTTCTTTCTTTGCTGAAAAGCTATCGAATTTTGATGTCAAAGCTTTTGTCAGCGTTACTGCAAGAACAGAATTTATTGATTACCATCGACGAGTTCTTGTAACTGAACAATTGATGAATATGCTTTCTCCCTCATCACCTTGGAAAATATCAACAGCAATTCGATCTGAATTAACAAAACAAAAAGGCTGGATTGACCACCAACCACGCCTTGGCAATGAGCCTTATTTATCTGACTCTAGAATCAAAGAGTGCAAACAAGTTTTTCTCCCAAAAACGCAGTCGGGCCAAATTGGTTGGATTGAATTTTGTCGTGAATTTCTATCAGGCAAATTGATGAAAACTTGGCAAAAAATATCAGAAGAAGACCTCAATATAAACTATATTGATATGCGCGCTGGAGATACCAGCGAACTTTTCGGGAATGGATTGGAATGGTCCTCAATGTACAGTCTTTCCGAACAAACAGCATTGTCCAGCAATGATGCCATGATTTTGAATCTATTTAATTCCTCAGTGATCCCAGCACTGGTCACGATGGATTTTGATCTTGCCTATGGGGTAATGGCTTCTTCAGAAGATAAAGTTGTTTTTGTTCCAGACAACCTCTATCGCAACAGACTTAAAAAACTTCGATTCTAAAAAAATAACTGTGGCTGCCGCGCAAGACTTCTGATTCTTCTCATTGGCTGGCAGCAGAAAAATAAAATCGACTCGTCATCCGCTTTGTAATATTGTACTCTACTTATTGAACTTTAGAGCTCACTCTAAACGGCCTAAGGATAAAAAAATTGTTGAAGCAAATAACTGAAATTTTAAAAAAAAACATTCGACCACTTATTTCAAATATTTCTTAACGAGAACACGAAAAGTAAAGTCGAATTTACCATTTTGATGATCGCTATAGGCAGCTTTTTTCTTCATCTTGCGGTGATTACCTTAGTTGATTTAGAGTTGATTCAAATTAGCGATTCATCGGGCTTATTTAAAAATCCAATCGCGGCTATTTATACTCCGTTTTCGTTCATTTTGATCTACGAAGTTTATCTGTTGATTTATTACCTACCCAAATCCATTACGGTTTATATAATGACAGCGGCTTATAGTTTTTTTGAGTGGGTTCATCTAAATTTTATGATTGCGCAAGTGTCATTAGAAAAACCACCTCGCCTTGATGGAATTTTCTTTCATCAATTTTTCACGATTCTGATTTTGGTTGATGTTCTTTTACTTTTGATTTCATTTTTAAAAACAGATCGCTTCAGCACTGTCATACGCAATTCAGGGTTTATTATTTCAACAATACTGATGAAAGTTTCCTTTGGTACAGAAGGGCTTTTAAACAACGTTTTAGTCGTCGTTGCGGTTCTCTTTGGCGTCACCGTTTTAGCCATTGAAAAGCGCTACATCAAGCTAGAATTGAACTCGTAATCTAAGCGGATAGACAAACCCCTGTTCATGATTCTAGATTTTCTTGACCACATCGCAAAGGCTTTGTCGGTTCAGATAGCCTTTGACGGATTTTTCTACTCCAGCGGACAAAACTTCCATAATTTTTCCCATGGAGCAGCTGACTTTGCAGTCTTTTTTTGGCGGCTTTTCATTCATTGAAATTAAATGCCGAGAGTGCAAACAATCATAGACTTCGCCCAATCTGATTGAGGATGGTTTTTTAGCCAAGCGAACCCCTCCGTGTTTACCCCGCAGAGTTTGAACAATTCCACCCTGGGTCAACTTTTTCAAAATACGCCGGACCACAACCGGGTTCGTATTGATGGACTGGGCTAGCAGATCAGAATTTAAAGGAGTTTGCTCTTCGTGATAAGCAAGTGCTGAAAGAATATGAAGAGCAGTTGCAAACCTCTTATTGACCACTCGAAACACACCCCATTGTTTTAAAAAATAGCCCCCCCGGGGCTTAAACAAAAATAGCCCCTCAGGGGCTTAAACAAAAACAACCCTTCAGGCTTAATGAAATGATAACAAAAAACTCAAGGAACCTCAACTTATGTGAAAGAAACCATATTTTTCCGTGCATTTTGAGACTCAAATATTCATAATCAAGGGCTACGATGGAATTAAAACCGAATGCCTCAGTTCCCCAGGGCAGCATCATTAAAATCCCCAAAGGCAATACTCAGCCTGGTGTTCTTCAGAAAATCTATGACTTTTTAGCTCCACTGGATTTAAAGCCAAAACATATTTTGGATATCCCCTGCGGCAAGGGTGAATTTGTCGAACTTTTGAAGCAACTTTATCCCCAAGCCGAAGTTTCAGGGGTTGATCTGTTTGAGAATCCGATGCCCCAAATTGAAAAAAACTTTATCAGGTCGGATATGAGAATTTGGGATTTTGCGAAAGAAAAAAAATACGATCTTATTTTTTCTGTATCAGGAGTCATGCAATGTGATGATCTGTTCGGTTTTTTTGAGAAGGCAAAAAAACACCTCACTGACGACGGTTACCTCATCGTCACTAATGATCACGTGATGACGATTCGGGATCGCTTGTCTTTTTTCTTTTTTGGGGAAGTGAAGAGATTTCGAAAATATTTCTCTAAGGATGAGGGCAACTGGAATCTTGTTTTAATTCCTGCCCTTTTAAAACATTTCGAAAACCAGGATTTCAAGGATATTCAAATTCATTATTGTTCAATCAAACCTGAAGATTTGATTTTCTTGATTTTCTTTCCCTTTTTCTTCGCTTTGGACCTTTTTCCACTTTTTTTATCCAAATCCAATTGGTCATTCAGAAAACGTCTCAGAACCTATCCTTGGAAAAGTTATATCTATCGGCATTACTTGATATCAGGAAAAAAATAGTTCCCTATTGAGATTGTTGAAACATCTCGACTTGAAGTGAATGATATTTGTGTTACTGTATTGGCCAAGCGGATAGCTCGCAGGGAAGATATCGATCATGGATAGGCTGTTCAAATTTCACGGAATTGTTTTATTTCTGCATCTTTTTGCGATTTTGTTTGTATTTGGGTATATCACTATTTCTCCCTTTGAAGGGATAGTTCCTGATCCAAGATACCTCTTTGTTCTTGCACCCATGGCACTTTGCTTTGTTATTAGTGTGATTAGCATCATGAATTATTGGGTAGCTCCTGTGAGGGTTGGCTTTCTCACAGCAATTGTTTTGAGCCTCGTTTATGTCCTTGCTATTTTTATTTCCAATCCAGAGTTGCAAAAGGGAGGAGCCTTCTTCGCTGACCAAGAGACTGCAAGTTTTATGTTGCTCGGTTTTTGGCTTTATGCCCTTTTGTTTAGCGCCGGGGTTTTAGTTTCTGCGATCATCATTCCAAGAAGGCATCTTGAATACTAGTTTAATTATTTAGCTGAAAGTGATTTTCTATACTCGGGTGTATAATGGTCATGAATCAGCAACTTCGCTTTTTCAAAATCGACATCTTCAATTTGATCAACATGTGTTAAAAGTTTTTGAAAAATTTGGTTTTGTAAATTTCCCAAGTATTGGACTTGGGCATAGGGAATTTGAGTATAAGTCACCATTCCGTATCTTGATTTAAAATCTTGTGGAATTTTTTCTTCCAGAATCACTTCAACTTTTTTCCGCAAGATAAATTTGGGATCAGCGACCCGCTCGCTCATTTCAAACCAATTTTCTACAGCCATATCAGCAATGGCATCAGCATTTGGCTTGCGTAGGGTCTGCAATTGATCCAATAATGAGTGCCAATCAGAAGTCTTGTCCATGAGGGAAATCAAATCACTGCAGTCTTCAAATCCACTGTTCATCCCCTGACCAAAAAATGGAACAATCCCATGAGAGGCATCCCCCAAGATAGCCACAGAATCCTTATAAACCCATTGATTCAATCTCAAGTTCCCCAAAGGCATGGAAGGGTTGCTTTTGAAATCATTGACTAAGACTGAAGGTTTTGCATCACCTCTTGCAGGATTTGCAGCATTCATCAAACCTACTGAGTCTGGAAATTGTTGTTGGAAAAAATCGGCAATTTGTTCATCGGTGACAAGCTGATCAAAACTTGGACCAGTATTTGCTTTTTCTGGCATGTACAAAGTCACGGTAAAACTCTGATCCAAATTAGCTAAAGCCATCATCATAAATTGACCGCGAGGCCATATGTGTAAAGCATCGGGCTTGATCAGAGGTTTTCCTTGAGCATCAGCAGGAATGACTAATTCCTTATAAGAAACACCTAGCCATTCTTTTTTTTCTTGAAACTGATGGGGCATTTTTTTTATCAGTTGTTGACGAACAATACTTCCAACTCCGTCAGTCCCAAAAAGAACTCCATATCTAAGAACTGTTTCAGTCAGACCATCTTGCTTTGTGAGAGTTTTTTTCTCAAAATCAATTTCATTAATCTTTTGTTCGAAATGAATTTGAACACCCAAAGCTTCAGCTTCAGTCATCAAAAAGTTATTCAGTCCAGAGCGCGAAATGGCGTAATTGCATTCCTTTTTTTGACCGTAAGGTTGGTAAAAAGTTTTGGATTGAAGGTCATGGATTTCTCTTCCGTAAACCTGCACTGATAAAGCTTTGGCTTTTTCTTCTAAGCCAGCCAAAGACAATGCAAATAGCCCCCGCGATGTCACAATCAAATTGATGGACCGCCCATAAGCCAATGGATTTTTTCGTGAATCACTTCTTTTTTCAAGAATGGTGACATTGAAACCTCGTTTTTTCAAAAGAATAGAAAGCAAACTTCCCACTAAGCCAGCGCCGATAATTGTTATGTTACGATCTTGTAGACTCATTTTTTAGCCTCACTGATAATTTCAGCGAGCTGTTCGCTGAATCGATAAACTTCTTCAAAAGAATTATAAAGCGGGGCCGGTGTTCCACGAATAATATCTGGTTCGCGAAAATCCACAATGACACCTTTTGCTCGAAACAGATCACCAATCTTTGTTTGACCGGTTTTAAATCGAAGACACAACATGGATCCCCGAGACACATCCCCATTTAAAATTTCAACTTTTCCAGCTGATTTTTTTTGAATCAGATAAGCCATATATCCTGTTAACTCATCTCCCCGTGACCGCAGTTTTTTCATAGTCGCTTGATCAAACAGTTCCATGGAGGCGCGCAAAGCAGCCAACTGAAAAATCGGAGGATTACTGAGTTGCCAAGCTTCCACTGTTGGAATCGGATCAAATTCAGGTCCCATTTTAAATCGATTTTGTTTATTTTGACCCCACCAGCCTTCGAATCGGGGAATCTCTTTTTTGTGATGGTGTCTATCATGAATAAAACATCCTGCAATTCCACCAGGTCCTGAATTTAAGTACTTATAACTACACCACACAGCAAAATCGACGCCCCAATCATGGAGCTTTAATTCCAAATTTCCAGCTCCATGAGCCAAATTGACGCCAACATGAATGTCATACTGATGTGCAAATTCGGTGATCTTTTTTAAATCGAAATTTTGCCCTGATAAATAATTGCAGTTCCCAATCATGATCAATGCAATTTCGTCTTTATTCGTTTCGATTTGCTCAAGAATATCTGCCTCAGTCAGAATCATTCCACCCTGTGAGGGTTTAAATTCCACAACTGTTTGTTTCGGATCATAGCCATGGAACCGAGCTTGGGAATCCACAGCGTATTTATCTGAAGGGAAAGAATGCTGTTCGATGAATATTTTATTTTTAGTTTTCCCAGGTTTATAAAAGCTCACCATGGCCAAATGTAAATTCACTGTTAAAGTGTTCATGGCCACAACTTCGGAATTCTTTGCACCAACTAAGTTTGCAAAACTCTGAGTGATGTTTTCGTGGTAAGGCAGCCAGGGATGAGGTCCTTCAAAATGACCTTCAACTCCATAGGTTTTCCAAGAGTCCAATTCAATTTGAATATAATCTTGAACTTTTTTTGGCATTAAGCCCAGGGAGTGCCCAGCAAAATAAATCTGTTTATTTTCTTCATCCGGAAAATGAAACTGTTTTCGAAAACTTGAAAGTGGATCGGACAGATCTTTTTCCCGAGCCCAGGTCAGGGAATCGGTATTGCTTTGAAAGGACAAAGTCGCTGTCACTCTGCACCGACTTTCAAAAATGCTGAAGGAAGACCCTGCACGTTTAATTTGACTTCCATTTTTGATTCCAAAGCCACAGCTTGTGTGGCAGCTCCGGCTAAAATAATATCACCTGGTTTCACTGCGAGGCCTTGGGCTTGAAGCAATTCACACAGTTCCACGATGGACTGCACTGGATCACCAGAAATGTCTTTTGAATTTCCTGCTTGCGCAAGTTCACCATTGATCATCATTTCCATTTTCAAATCAGCCAAATTGAGATCATGGAATTCCTGAATAGGGTTTCCCAAAACAAAGTAAGAAGATGAAGAGTTATCCGCAATGACATCTTCCATAGAAAAATATTTAAACTGTTTATACCTTGAATCTAAAATCTCCAAAGCACAACACACTCCACCGATGGCCTCGTAGGCGGCTTGTCTGGTGATATGACCTTGCAGTCCAGTTTTCATGACGAAAGCAATTTCGGGTTCTACTTTACAGTGAATCTGATTTTTCAACTCAAACAACTGGCGATCACCCAAGCGCATTCGATCTGTTAAATGTCCATACAAAGACGAATCCAAATCCATTTGTTTTCTTTTTGCAGCAGAAGTCAGTCCCATTTTCCAACCGACGAGGGTTTCGTGATTTTCCCGACGAAGTTCCAATTGAATGTTTTGAATTTCATAGGCGAGCTGTCGTTTTTCAGGGGTCGAAAAAACATCCGAAGTCTGACTGATCTGATCCACAGGAAGACCTTGAATTCTGGCCTGATGCAACATCTTGGCGGTTCGAATTGCTACTTCATTCATCTTTTCTCCTTTAGAGATCATCGAAATCACTTAAAAAGTTGTCAGAGAGGTTTTGGTATCTGATAATCTGCAGACAACAATATGGAAAAAATCCTCAACTTTATCAATGGTGAATTTGTCCCAACGACGCATCATCTTGAAAATATCAATCCTGCCACTGGGAAAGTCTACGGAACACTTCCCCGCTCTGATGAAAGTCATATTCAACAAGCGGTGGATTCTGCGAAAAGAGCCTTTAAATCTTGGTCGACAACAGAACCTCAAATTCGAAGCGAGCTTTTGCGAAAACTGGGAAATCTGATCTTAAAAAACCAAGCACAATTTGCTTTAGCCGAATCCATTGATTCCGGTAAGCCCATCAGCCTAGCCACGAATATTGAAATTCCCCGATCAGCTCAAAATTTTTTCTACTTTGCTGATGCTTTGATTTCTTTTCATGGAGAAAGTTATCGCACCAATGCTGCAACGATAAATTATACCCAATATGCGCCATTGGGAGTTGTCGCAGCCATTTCACCTTGGAATTTGCCGCTTTATCTTTTGACTTGGAAAATTGCGCCAGCATTAGCTGCTGGAAATACCCTTGTCGCTAAGCCATCGGAAATGACTTCCATGACTGCTTTTTTATTGTCGCAGCTCTGCAATGAAGCGGGCCTTCCTGCGGGTGTTTTAAATTTTGTCTATGGTTTAGGCTCAGAAGCTGGCGAACCCCTTGTTTCTCATCCTGATGTGAAAGCAGTCACTTTTACGGGGAGCACTGTGACGGGTCGAAGCATAGCAAAGATCTGTGGTCCTCAATTTAAAAAAATGGCTCTTGAAATGGGCGGCAAGAATGCCAATATTATTTTCGCAGACTGTGATTTTAAAGAAACTCTAAAAACAACTTTGCGATC
This sequence comes from Pseudobdellovibrionaceae bacterium, assembly GCA_046318875.1. Lineage (GTDB taxonomy): Bacteria > Bdellovibrionota > Bdellovibrionia > Bdellovibrionales > Bdellovibrionaceae > JBKCTJ01. The sequence goes on from JBKCTJ010000019.1 coordinate 9,362, forward strand.
AAGCTTTCAAAATCAAGGTCAGATTTGCTTATGCGGGTCTCGCATATTTATTGAAAAATCCCTGTATGATCGATTTAAAACGGAATTCATTGCTCAAACAAACTTGCTAGTCCTGGGCAATCCCCAGGAGCAAAAAACCCAGCAAGGTGCCATCGTCTCTGAAACCCATATGAATAAAATCTTGGGTTATATTAAAAAAGCAGAGCACGAGGGTGGTCGAATTTTAACTGGCGGAAAAAGAGCCTCTCTTGACGGTGATTTACAAAATGGTTTTTACCTCAAACCAACCATCATTGAAAATTTGTCTTATCAATCACCCGTCAATCAAGAAGAAATTTTTGGACCAGTGGTCACATTAACTCCTTTTGAAAATGAAACTGAATTGCTGCAAATGGTGAATTCAACAAAATATGGGCTATCAGCTTCAGTCTGGACATCGAACATTACTCGAGCCAACCGCTTAGCCAATGAAATTGAAACTGGAATTGTGTGGATCAACACTTGGATGAATCGCGATTTACGCACACCTTTTGGTGGAACCAAAGAATCAGGTTACGGTCGAGAAGGTGGAATGGAAGCACTTAAATTTTTTAGCGAGGTCAAAAATGTCTGCATCGGTTGATCCTAAAGTTGAGTCTAAAGTTGATTCTATCAATTCAAGTCGTGCCCCGGAACCTGTGGGACTTTATCCCCATGCTCGACGTGTGGGAAATTTACTTTTTTTATCTGGTGTTGGCCCCAGGGAACGCGGGCAAAAAAAAATTCCAGGGGTTGAACTTTCGCCATCTGGATTGTTAGTCTCTTACGATATTGAAGCTCAATGCCACAGTGTTTTTCGAAATGTGAAGGCCATATTAGAAGATGCTGGCAGCTCATGGAATCAATTGATCGACGTCACTGTGTACTTGACGAATATGAAACAGGATTTTCCGATTTATAATCGTTTATGGGCTGAATATTTTAAAGAAAATCCACCATGTCGCACAACCATTGAAATCAACTGCCTTCCAACACCAATAGCAATTGAGCTGAAGTGCATTGCTGAAATCAATGGAGAGAAAAAACATGCAAGCGTTTAATTTCAAACAATGGATTGCAGAACACCGTCATCTTTTAAAGCCTCCTGTGGGAAACAAAGTGGTATGGAAAGACCGCGAATTTATTGTCATGGTCGTGGGAGGACCCAATGAAAGAACTGATTTTCATGTGAACCAAAGCGAAGAATTTTTTTATCAGCTCGAAGGCAATATGGTTTTGAAAATCATCAATGCAGATGGAAAAAAACAGGATGTTCCGCTTCGCGAGGGAGATATTTTTTTACTTCCAGGCGGAATACCCCATTCACCTCAGCGTGAGGCCAATTCAGTTGGCCTCGTCATCGAAAGACGACGCCGCGACAACGAACTGGATGGATTACAGTGGTATTGTGAAAAATGTGACCACAAATTATACGAAGAAATTTTTAAACTGGTGAATATTGAAACTCAATTTCCAGAAGTTTTTGCAAGATATTACAATAGCTCGTCCACACAATGCACTCAATGTGGTTTTCAAAATGGCCGCAAGTGGACTCTGAAATAAAATGATTCAAAAGATTGATGTGCACACCCACATTCTGCCACCGAGCATTCCTAAATTCAAAGAGCTGTTTGGTTATGGCGGATTCATCACTTTGCAAGATTGCCCTGGATGCCACAACGAAGTTGATCTGTATGATGATTCAGGGAAATTTTTTCGGCGTATCCAACACAATTGCACCACACCACAAGTGCGCTTGGCTGAATGTGATGAAGGCGGAATCCAAGTCCAAGCACTTTCGACATTGCCAGTGATGTTTTGCTATTGGGCCAAGCCCAAAGATGGTCAATATGTTGCAAGTTTTATCAATGATCATTTAATTCAAGTCGTTCAGGATAACCCAAATCGATTTTTAAATCTTGGGACTGTTCCCTTGCAAGATCCTGCCTTAGCTGTAAAAGAAATTCTTCGCTGCGAAACGTTTTTAGATGGATTGCAAATCGGGTCTCATATCAATGAAATGAATTTATCAGATGAAAAATTGTTTCCATTTTACGAAGCCTGCGAAGATTTAGAAATCCCCATTTTTGTTCACCCCTGGGATATGATGGGACAGCAGAGCATGCAAAAATATTGGCTCCCATGGCTTGTGGGAATGCCCGCTGAAACAAGTCTTGCGATTTGCTCTATGATTTTTGGTGGGATTTTTGATCGATTTCCCAAATTAAAAGTTTGTTTTGCTCATGGTGGTGGATCTTTCCCATTTACCTTGGGAAGAATTCAACACGGCTATGAAGCCCGTCCAGATTTATGTGCCATTGATTGCAAAAAATCTCCCCAGGATTATCTTGGTCAATTTTATGTGGACAGCTTAACCCATGATTTGAATTCATTGGAATTCCTCGTGCAGCTTATGGGAAAAGAAAAAATCTGCTTGGGATCTGATTACCCCTTTCCATTAGGCGAAGCAAAACCTGGAAAGTTAATTGAAGAGCTTTGTGAAAAAATAAAATCCGAAGACACTGGGCTGTGGCTGTTGCAAAAATCAGCTGAGAATTTTTTAAATATTCAAATTCAAAATCAAATCATCCATCGAAAGAGAAAATCACATGGACTTAAAATTAAAAAATAAAAAATGTTTAATCATGGGTGCCTCCGCCGGCATTGGAAAATCTATCGCCTTTCGATTATTGCAAGAAGGCGCAACCACAACCATTTGC
>JBKCTJ010000020.1:0-4401 GCA_046318875.1 Pseudobdellovibrionaceae bacterium
CTTTATAGCTTTCATTTGTTCGCGTAGAAAATATTCGCGTTGTGATTTTGAAATTTCTTCTTTCGCTTGTCCTCGCAATTTACCTTGAACAGAAAGAACTTCCAATTCTGCTGTCATAATCGTGTTAACCATTTTCAGACGTTCAATTGTGTCAATTGTTTCTAAAAATTTTTGTGCATCAGCGATTTTCACGCATAAGTTCCCAATAACAACATCAGCCAAGCGCCCTGGAGTGTGAATTTGATCCAAGATGCTCAAAATATCAGGAGATATCGGCCGCCCAAGGCCAATCATTTTTTCGATATTTGCAATTGTATTTTTAGACAAAGCTTCGGCTTCGATGGGATCGAACTCAGCAAATTCTTCGATCTTTTCGACTTCAACTTCGTACATACCGTTGTTGTTTGTAAATTTTTTGATTTTGCCGCGGGCTTTTCCTTGGGTCAAAATACGAATTGTGTTGTTCGAAAGTTTTTTCATTTTTTCAATACGTGCAATGGTACCCGTCAAATAAACATCGCCGTCACCAGGATTTTCATTGTGGGGATCTTTTTGTGTCGCCAAGAAGATCAATCTGTTTTTCGAAATAGCTTCTTCGACAGATCGGATCGAATTTTCTCGTCCTGCGATCAATGACATGATCATGTACGGGAAAACCACGACATCTAAAACTGGTAGCATTGGTAGTATTTGTGGAACTTCCAAAGACTTATCGTCAAAACTCATGTGATGCTCTCCTCCCGCTCTTTGGGATGCGGGTGTCCAATTGTTCTTACCAAGCGTTTCGGTGCGAATGAAGAACGCCTTAGAACAAAAAGGGCTAGAATCAGAAAAAATTGGTAAAATTAGCCTAGCAGTCTGTCTAGAAGAGGATGTGAAAGGTGGTTAATGTGCTAAAGAAAAGGTCAGACATCCATGTCCGAGGACCTCAGTCCATGAGAAATCTGGTGTTAAAAACAATGAAAAATCTAATTTAATCTTGATTCTTGTTCCTCAGCACAATCGATACAAATTGGTGTGAATGGTGTCGCAACCAAACGTCGAGCGCTGATCTGTGCTGCGCAACTTTCACAAACTCCGTAAGAACCTTCAGTGATCTTTGAAAGAGCTCGTTCAATCATATAAAGAGCAGAACGATCTCGCTCGTGTAAATGAATGGAGAGTGAATGATTCACATCAATGGATGCTGCTTCAGCTTCTTCTGTGACTTGTGGTCTGTCTGTTTGAGAAACGCGAAATTCGTGAGACTTATTTAAAATGTCTTTTTTATGTGAGATGAGTCTTGTTTTTACAGAAACAACATCAACTTTGAATTCGTCTTCATCAGATTTACGAATTATTGTACCAGGCACAATTTTTGGAGCTGTGACTGCTGGTATCGCCGGCTCAACTCGCGCAGGACCATTGTCTAACAACTCTTTTGCTGTTGTTGAGTTTGATTTCGAATTTTTTTTTGAACTTTCAGTTCGCTGCGTTTTTTTCTTCGCAGAAACTTTTGCCGTGATTAAATTCAAATTTCCCCCTCCTGAATTTGTTCACAGATCACCAGTCGATCATCTGCGGCATTTGACTGAAGGAGGTATTCGCTGTCACCAAAAAAAGTTGATGTGCCGAGGCATCGCGCACATCTGAAATATTTATTCCTATGGACAAAAGGGATTCTTTTATCTGCTATGAAGAAAACTTTGCGTAACGTTGACTCATTTTCTCTCGTATTTCAGCACCTTCGATACTGAAGCGCGTATATGGAAGTGCGCGCAAACGCTCGATCTCAATCAGCTCATCTGTTTCTTCGCAAATTCCAAACAGACCTTTTTCAATTCTTGCTAAGGCAAATTCAATTTCTAAAAGTTGTGTACGCATTCTTTCTTGAGAAACCAACAAAGAGTGTTCTTCAAGCTGGGAAACCGTTTGATCGATTTCATCTCCTGATTTTTCAGCTTGGGAAAATTGCAGCTGATTGACGCGAACACGGTGCAGAAGTTCCTGTTTCATTTTTAAAAGTTTTGAACGACATTCTTCAGCGATTGCTTTGTACACTTCCATAATTACCCCTTATGCTTGTTCGACTTCCGTCTTATTGAAGCTGCAACATTGACGGGTGGAACATCAAAGAAGGTTAGAAAAGATGAATGAAATAAACTTATGGCAGCTATTAGCAGATGCGGCGGCTACTCTTCTATAGGCACTAATTCATTTTTATCAATTTTATAAAATTGGAGTTTGCGTGCAACTTCTCGCTTTTCACTCATAGTCAAGGTGCCTGTGACGCCAGGAAAGCGATTTAGGCCGGCAAGGCGCCGCTGTAACTCATTTCTTGAGCGGGCACCCTGTGAAATTAATTCTCGCAATATAGTGGCGCTCTCGAAAGCTTGAATTTCAATAGGACCTGGAGTTTCTCCGTAAAGGCGCAAGTATTCCGCAGCAAATGAAGAATTACTTTGAGGAAAATCTAAAAATAAAAAATCATTTGCAAATTTTCCGACACGAGAACTGATTTTTGGAACGTTTAACAAATTTGTTCCTAAGAGTTTCACACCACGGATTCGAGAACCCGTTAAAAACGAAGACACATAACCAAAGTTTTTAGGTCCGTCAGGAATAAAAACCGCTTCGAAATCCACCATTGGTGGCAAGACATCTTCCTGTGTGTTTTCGCGAAAAGATTTATCCTTTTTTTTCAGCTTAAGTTCGCGCAATCGTTTTTGATACTCAGCCATGCGTGGTTCAACATAAAACTGACCCACAAGGCGCTGAATATTATCACGCAAATCAGTTTGAAGGGGATCATAGACTTGAGCTGCGCGAATTTCTCCACCACGTAAGAGCACTTCATCCCAAAATACGTTTGCATATTCAATCCCATAAGCATCGTTTGGATAAATCAAAGCAAACTTCCTTAAATTCATTTCGCCCATGACTTTGTCCAATAAAGTTTTGACTTGGATTGAGCTGGACAAAGCATTTCGAAAAACGTAGGGGCCAACGTCTGTTACAAATGATTTCTGAGATAATGAAATCGAAGGAACCAAATAATCTTGAGATTTCTGCGCGATCAACATCGAGTCTTTGCCCAAAATTGATCCCAGAACTGCAATGGGTTTTTCCTCCTTGATCATCAAATCAAATTGTTCTTCGGCGACTTTTAAATCCGCGCGAGTGTCGTAAATCGCTAGACGAAAAGGCGAGCGGTCACTATTCAGTCCTAAGCCCAATTGAACTGCACGAAGCACGTTGCGAGCTAAGCCAGTTGTTCTTTCATTCGTTCCTGTCAAGGGCAACATTAAACCAATTGTATAAGGTTCTTCAGAATAGTTTGCTTTGATTTTTTTTTCATTTGTGAAGATATCAAACATTGAGCCATTTGATTCTTGAACAGGAACAGCAGGGTCTAAATCTAGTTCTGAATCAACCGCAAGAGGCGCACTTGGTGGAGGTGTTGCCGATGGTGCAGTTGGCGCTGTTGGCGCAGAAAGTGGCGGGTTTTTCGTAGTTGTGGTTGGCTTTGTCTTTAATTCGCCACGTTTTGTTTCTATCGAGGAACAATTGACCACCACGAACAAGAGTAAAGACAATGAGCTTTTAAGCAGAGTGTTTAAATTCAAAATCATTTTCTTGTCCTCATGACCTGTTGAACGGCTTCTTTGAAGTTTTTTACGAGTGGTGTTTCTGCAGGATCTTTAGCAAGCTCTTCTAAAAGTTGTTTTTGCTTTGCGCCCAAATCTTGGGGTGTATCGACGAGAACACGCACGATCATATCGCCCCCAGTGGAATTTGCACTTTTTGGAATGCCTTTTCCTTTTAAGCGGAAATTTTGTCCAGAATGCGTGCCCGCTGGAATTTTTAAACTGACTTGTCCTGTTAAGGTCGGCACATCAATACTTGTTCCTAAAATAGCGTCCAAATAATTGACCGGCAAATCAATCAAAATGTCGTTGTTATCTCGTTTAAACAAAGGATGTGGCTGAACTTCGATGACGACATACAAATCCCCTGCCGTGCCTCCTTGGGGAGGGGAATCGCCTTCGCCGGTGAGCTTCAGTCGTTGGCTGTCTTTGATACCTGCGGGAACTTTCACAGAAAGCTTGGTTTGATCTTCACGCCCAGATCTTTGGCGAATAAATGAAATGACTTTTTCTGCTCCCAAAGCAGATTCTTCCAAAGAAACATGCAAAGAATATCTTAAATCCGCACCTTTCTGTGGACGTCTTGAAGAACCACGACCGCGCCCTTGATTGAAGACATCACCAAACAGATCTCCGAAAATATCTTGCAGATCTTCTCCGCCCGGCTGGCCGCGGAAGCCACCCCGAGATCCTCCGGCCCCAGGGAACCCTTGAAAATCAGTGGTTCCAAACCTGTCGTAGGCTTCCTTTTTTTCGGGTGTGCTCAGTGTCTCAT
>JBKCTJ010000021.1:0-38671 GCA_046318875.1 Pseudobdellovibrionaceae bacterium
ATACAGCCGTTATTCATTTCAAAAATTTCTTCGTCTGAATTTAAGACCAATTGATGATCAATTCCGATTTCACCAAATTCATTTTCAATGACCGCAATGCGCTTGCCATGATTTTCACTGAGAATTCGGTTTAATAACGTGGTTTTTCCAGACCCCAAAAAACCAGTCAAAATGGTCACAGGAATTTTTTTATCTTGGGTTGGGCTTTCCTGAGTGCTGGATGCTTGATGAGAATTGGATAACATTGAATTGCCTTTCAATTTAAATGTCGATTTCACTTCGCGTTCAAGTTGTAATTAAATCATGATTTCGGTGACAAACCCATGATCTGACTTGCATTTTAGTCGTTTTAAGCTATTCACTTGTCATATTTCATGAATGATCAATCAGTCAAAGACCAAAACACCACGACCACCCCCATCCCAATCTCTTTGAGAGGTTCTGCGCCCTTGCATTCTTCAAGTAGATCAAAGGCAGAATGGACTGGCGGAATACAAATTCAAGATCTGGATTTTCGTTATGAAAACGAAATGGTGCTTCAAAAATTTTCAGCTTTTATTCCCCAGGGGAAAATGACTTGTATCATCGGATCCAATGGAGCTGGCAAAACGACTTTGTTAAAACTCATTGCTGGGCTGTTGCGCCCGAAATGTGGGAAAATTGAATTTAACGGTTTTTCAGCAACAACCCCCACCATCAGCTATTTCAGACAATTTCACGAACTTGATCGCCAATTTCCCCTTCGAGTCATAGATATCGTGGGCCTGAGCCACGCAGACTTTACGCCTTGGCGATTATCATTTCACCCCGCGCGCCACGAAAACTGCCTAAAAAATCTAGATCGATTGGGAATTAAAGATTTAAAAGATCACTTTCTTTCAGAGTTATCCCAGGGCCAAATTCAGCGAGTCTACTTGGCAAGATTTCTAGCTCAGCACAGTGAAATTTTACTGCTGGATGAACCCTTCAATTTTATTGACCATAAAACTCAAACTGAAATGCTGACCATTTTGCGAGAACTTCAGACGGCTGGAAAAACAATTATCGCCATCATGCACCCCAATCCGCAGTTGAGCTTACCTTTTGATTATCAAATTTTCCTGGGCCCTCAATGACTGAATCCACAATGACAGCCTTTGAAATTTTGTTTCCCATGGCAGAGTATGAATTTTTGTCCAGAGCACTGATCGCAAGCTTGATCCTCAGTGTGAGCGCCGCACCTTTAGGAGTCTTTCTGCTCTTAAAAAGATTAAGCCTTGTCGGAGATGCCTTAAGCCACTCGATTTTGCCGGGTGTCGCAGTGGGATACTTTATCTTCGGTTTGTCCTTACCAGGAATGACCATTGGCGGATTCATTGCTGGAGTTTTAATTATTTTGGTTTCTCAGTGGGTCACACAAAAAACAAATTTAAAACAAGACACTTCCTTTGCGACTTTTTATTTGATGTCCTTGGCCATTGGAGTCCTGTTGATTTCTGCTCGTGGCAGCCAAGTGGTTTTGATTCATGTGTTGTTTGGGAACTTGTTATCCATTGACGAACCCGTCCTGCTGCTTATTTCAATGGTCGCCATCATCACCATTTTATTTTTTGCATTGGCATTTAAGCCACTGGTTTTAGAAGCCTTTGATCACGAATTTTATAAAATGAAAACCATGCAGTTTCACGGATGGAAAAAATTTGTTTTACAAAGCATTCCCTTTCTTTTTTTAATCGTTTTGGTTTTCAATTTGGTTTCTAGTTTTCATGCTATTGGCACACTGCTGTCTTTGGGTTTAATTATTTTACCCGCTGCAACAGCTTCCTTGTGGGCCAAGTCCCTCAGTAAACTGATTGTTTTAAGTCTGTTGATATCAATGAGCAGCTGTTATTTTGGTTTGTTGCTTTCTTATCATTTTGACTTAGCGATTGGACCCACCATCGTCGTATGTATTGGTGCAATTTATACAGCTTCGCTTTTAACGCGAAAATTAGTTCTCAATAATTTTCACATCTCAAAATCTCAAGGGTGATGGCAAAGAGGATCCCATGAAAATACAAATATTCATTTCTATAATATTTTTTTTGCCCATTGCTAGCTCAGGAAACACGGGGACTCGAATTGCGGGAGAAAAATTCCCGACAGCTCAGATCCAATCCACAAAAGAAGATTCAATTCAAATCACAACCAGCTTTTCAATTCTAAAAGATCTCGCAGAAAAAATTGCGCCATCCCATTTCAAAATTTCGACTTTGATTGACGTGGATCAAGATGCTCATACTTATCAAGCAAAACCCAGTGACATTAAACTGATTAAAAATTCGTCTTTGTTTATTTTGAATGGCTATGACTTTGAAATTTGGGCTCAAAAATTATTGAAGGCGAATAAGTTTTCAGGAAAAACACTCATTGCCTCTACGGGAGTGAAACCTCTTCAAGTCACCGCGACTGATCACACAGACCACCATCACCATCACCATTCCCATTTTGACCCCCACGCCTGGCAAGATCCTGAAAATATCAAAATTTATATTCAACAGATTCAAAAGGCGTTTATACAATTATCTCCAGCCGACAAACCAGAGATACAGAAGAGATCTACTGACTTCTTAAACCTTGTCTTGGAAAAACACAGGGAAATGAAATCCAAATTTCTGGCGCTTCCAAAGGAAAAACGAAAAATCATCACCACTCACGATGCATTCCAATACTACGGAAAAGCTTATGACATTTCATTTTCAGCCGCTCAAGGCTTCAGCACCGAGTCAGAACCCACCGCCAAGAGCATCGCCAAGTTAATTCAGCAAATCAAAAAAGAAAATATCAAATGCCTGTTTCTAGAGACCACTTCAAATCCTAAGCTCTTAGAGCAGATTCAATCCGAAACCAGTGCGAAAATTGGCGGGACTTTGCTCGCTGATTCCTTGTCTAGCACCAAAGCATCGACTTACTTGGAAATGATGGAGTTTAATTTTCAACAGATTTATAGTTGTCTTTCCAAGTAGATCTGCGTACTTAGTAGATCGGCATCATTATCGTCGCCTTGGAGGTCTTCGTTCATGGCAAAGCTTTCTGAAATCAAACAAGCATTAAATTTAACCGTCATCGTCGCAGCACTTGGATATTTTGTAGATATGTTCGATATCACATTGTTCGGAGTCGTTCGGACAACTTCTCTCAAAGACCTTGGATTGACCGATCCACAACAACTGCTGGACTCAGGCATTTTGATTTATAATATGCAGATGATCGGAATGATGATTGGTGGGGTCATTTGGGGAATGATGGCCGATCGCAAAGGAAGGCTTTCTGTGATGTTTGGTTCTATTCTTTTGTACTCCCTTGGAAATATCGCCAACGCTTTCGTGTGGGACGTGAACAGTTACGCCATTTGCCGCTTGATTACTGGAATTGGTCTTGCCGGTGAACTTGGCGCAGCCATTACTCTTGTTGCTGAAACACTTCCAAAAAATATTCGTGGTATCGGAACAACCATCGTTGCAACACTTGGTTTGATGGGATCTGTTTCTGCAGCTTATTTTGGACAAATGCTTCACTGGAAAACAGCTTATATCGTCGGTGGTCTCATGGGCCTAGCACTTCTTGTGACAAGATTTAGAATGTTCGAATCAGGAATGTTCGAAAAATCATTCAAAGCCGGGGTCGTGCGCGGATCACTGGGAATGCTCTTTGAGAGAAAACGCTTAGGTAAATATATTTTGTGTATATTAATGGGTGTCCCGATTTATTTCATTACTGGAATTTTGTTTACTTTCGCACCCGAGTTAACAAAGGGCCTAAATTTAACAGGACCTGTGACTGCAGCAAACTGCCTTCTTTATGGATCCATCGGCCTTGCCATTGGTGATATGTTAACAGGTCTGTTGAGCCAAACGTTAAGGTCACGCAAAAAAGCAGTTTTAATCAGCTTAGCCATCGCCTTCGTCGGAATGATGATCTATTTACAAAGCTTCGGAGCAAGCCCAAATCTGATTTATATCTTGTGTTTTGTTATGGGCGGTGCCGCAGGTTACTGGGCAGTTTTAGTCACCATTGCTGCAGAACAATTCGGAACCAATATGCGAGGAACCGTGGCAACAACAGTTCCAAACTTTATCCGCGGTTCAGCAGTGGTTTCTGCAACAACATTTGCATACCTGAAAAACCACATGTCCCTAACTCAAGCCGCATTGGTTGTGGGACTTTCCTGTTTTGCCCTAGCAACACTGGCCGTTTTACTTCTGGAAGAAACCTTCGATAAAAATTTAGATTACGTCGAAGAATAGTTGTACTTTAATCTTTGAGAAACTAAGCCCTGGCTCGTGGGATAGGGGAATGCTACTTTGAGCCTTAGCACTACTTTTTTACTTAGTTGCAGATGGAGCGCGAAGGTTGGCATCGTATTTCGCAATCGCCTCAACAACGTTGCTCGACGGATTGTATCGAATGGTTACGCCCTTGGAGTCATCTGTATATAGAATGATCTTTGAAACCGCATGGGAACCATGGCTGCCTTCTTCTGAAACTTTGAAAGTTGATTCTTTGAAAGTAGCTTTTGCTCCATCTAAAGAAATCTCTTTTTCATCCTCACTTGGTATCCAGAGTAGTGAGGAAAGATGACTGTTTTTGTTATCAAAACTCAAAGACAAACGCTGAAATCCATTCTGTGGCGAATGATAATCTAAAATATAATAGCCGTTTCGCTGAACCCGTGCCGAAGGTTTTCCAAATATTTTGACAACATCAGTCTCTGTCGTCGAACCAACATGGAGTTGGAAAACTCTGTCGTAGCTTAGAGCTAAAGTATTTCGATTGTTTGATTGCGATGCACAGGCTGTCAGAAAAGATAAAAATACTAAGATCACATATTTCATTTTTTTGACCCCTTCAACTTCAAGCTTTCGCCAAAGTGTTGTTTGATCCACGCATATATATTTACAATATTATAGGTCAAAATTTTTACAATTTTTCGTTAAGATGTTCCAAAATCATCTGATAAACATTTTCAATATCATGATCAGGATGCATCGTGATGGTGGTCGTGGAATTTTTAGTTTTTGAGTTTGCACCTGCTGGCAGATTCGAAAAAAACGTCATCGCTTGTCGATTATCCAAACAAATACTCTGACACCCGGAAACCATCACCCGACATTTTTCAGAAAGCCCTTCATCCTTGAGCCGTTTTTTATAAAGCCCTTTGATCTGGTCAGAAACATCCCCACTCATAACCAATTCCTTACCCTTAAAAAGCGCCTGACACTTCGAACAAATAATCACAGCCAACTCAGTCCAAGCAGTCACTTCAACATTCACAGAATTTTTTTCCATACCCATGCCCCCAAGCTAACGACACCCACAAAAAAAGAACACATTTTTCTTCAACTAACCACAACACGCAAAACTCGATTTTTTAAACTTCTATCAAAATGCAGAGCTCGGTTGTTGCATTTGTATTTTGAAGAGGGGTTTTTCCCCTCGAAAATCAAACCTCTCACGGGCCACGACGGCCCGCTCCGTGAGCAGCCCATGGATGGGCGGGTTTGATTTTCGAAGGGAAAAACCCCTCTTCAAAATACAAATGCACCAGCACAGACCTTCCCCACCGAGAGAAGAGCAAAAAAAAAGCCAGTGTTTCCACCAGCTTTTCTTAACAATTTGCCATTTTAAAAAACAGCAATAAAAAATTATCGTTTTGAGTACTGACCAGATCTTCGGGCACCGTGCTTGCCGTACTTTTTTCGTTCAACTTCTCGTGGGTCACGAGTCAAATAACCAGCTTTTTTCAAGGAAGGTCGGAAGTCAGGATTGAATGCAGTTAATGCTCGAGCAATTCCTAAACGAATCGCCCCAGCTTGCCCTGATTCACCGCCACCAACAACAGTGATTGAACAATCAAAGTTAGCTGTTTGAACGATGTCGAAAGGTTGTTGAATCACCATTCGTGATTGCAAACGTCGTAAATATTCATCAAATTTTGACCCATTGATTGTCAATTGGCCTTTTCCAGGTTTCAAAAAGACCCGTGCTGAGCTGGATTTTCTTCTTCCTGTTGCGTAAAAAATTTTCTCTGTTGCCATAAGTTTTCTACCTTATCTATTTCTTTGGTTTGTGCGCAGGAATCACATAGGTCGCGGGCCGTTGAGCCGCGTGTGGATGTTCAGCCGTTTTGTAGGTTTTCATTTTCATAATCAAATGTCGAGACATTTTATTTGTAGGCAACATTCCGCGAACTGCTTCGTGCATCACGAAAGTTGAATCTTCGTCTTTATGCTGGCTTGCCGTTTTGGTTTTCATTGATCCGAAAAATCGGGAATGTCGGTAGAATTTTTTAGTTTCCCACTTTGATCCTGTTAATTCCATTTTGTCAGTGTTGATAACAACAACGAAATCACCAGTGTCTGTATGAGGAGTGAATGTTGGTTTGTGTTTGCCACGAAGAAGAGTGGCAATGTGAGTTGCTACACGACCGATACGGTGGTGAGCAGCATCAATAATATGCCAAGTTCGTTCGATTTCGCCATCTTTGGCCATAAATGTGTCATGACCTAAAAGACCATGCTTTCGAGTCGTTGCAACTTCGTGAGTTGATGTTTTTTCAGATGTGGACATTTCGTGCTCCAGTTCAATTAAGAACTTACGGTTTTAGAAGAGCAATGCAGCGGTTGTCAAGGTCTTGAGGATAATAAACTCGATACATGTGCAGACCGCAGGCTGGTGCTGGGGGACCGGCAAACTTTCGATCTTTCAAAAGCAAAATTTCCTTCATTTTTTCAGGCGGTAAACCATCTTTTTCAATGAGCATCATGGTTCCCACAAGGTTTCGGACCATCTGCTTTAAAAAGCCAGAGCCCGTGACTTCGAATTGCAAAAGGTTTGGTTTACGCCAGCTCCATTTTGCATCAAAGATCTCGCGCACAGTATGCTGAACATCGGAACCGATGGATCTAAAACTCGCAAAGTCTTGATTTCCTTTAATAAAATCACAACAGGCTTGCAGGACTTCGATATTCATAGGGTGCCTCACCCAATCCGCATACCTCATTAAAAAGGGCGAAGCACGGTGCTGATTATAAACCCAATAGCGGTAAGTTTTATGAGTAGCGGATAAGGTCGCATGAAAATCTTCTGGCGCGATCCAGGCTTTTTTAACCACGATGGTGGGTGGCAAGTGCCTGGCCATGCCCCAACAAAAATCCCATTTCATCAATTTTTCGGGTGAACGTTCAGTTGAAAAATGACACACCTGATTGAGAGCATGAACCCCAGAATCTGTGCGGCCGGATGCACTCAGGCCAATTTTTTCTTCAAATAATTTTTCAAGGGCTTCTTCAAGGACCTGTTGAACGCTTAATTTTGAATAGTGATTTTGACGCTGCCATCCGCAGTATTCAGAGCCGTCGTAGGCGACAGTAAATCGAACTTTTGTCATTTGGAATCCGCGCCGTTCCTGCTGTTAAACTTTAATAGTCAGCAGATACTCCAACCATGATCATATTGGAAGAAAAATCCAGCTCCTGGGAGAAACTCCTCACGACTCTCATTTCAGCTGTTAGCCACAAATGGGAAATGTCGTATTCGCGATCGAAAATCCATGATGTTTCGCGATCAAAACGGGTCAAATCAAACATCAATCCACCACCACCGTAAACAGCGGGTGAACCCACAATATTTCTTTTTAAACCATCGTCACGAAGTTCAATGAGAGCATAGTAAGAACCTCCGCCGGAAACATAGGGAACAAGCCATGCATTTCCAAGCTGCATGCGCAGTTTTGCCCCAAGGAACATCGGGATACCAATAAAAGTGTATTGTTCACGAGCTTCATCACCGTTCGCAAAACGACCACTTCCCTGGGCATAAAACCCACCAACACCCACTTGCGCTTTCAACAGACTCCAATTTTTGAGCGGGCTCCATTCATATTCATAAAGTCCCACGGGAATTAATGTAGGCTGTGGATAAATGTCTTTGTAAGTCACAACACTTTCATTTCCATTTGCATCCGTCAGCGTGTTTGTAATGTCTGGAGGTGGCATAAACCCAATTTTAAAACTTGTCGACTGACGTGACCCTGATTGTTTATTGATTTTGTAATAATGAACGCCCTCTTCTTTTTTAACTAAATCTTTCACAACCCTGTCTTCAATGGGCTTATCCCAAGCAGATTTTAATTCTTCGGTGTGATCTTTGGGAATAAAAACTTCGGGTTCATTCACAACTGGAATTTCGGGCTGTCGAGGCTCTTCACTGAAAAGGCTTTCCGGCTCTACTGGATTAATATTCGTATCAAACAAAGAATCATCGGGCATTGGTTCATTTTTGACTTCTTGATCAACGAGAGTCTCCTGCTTTTTTTTCACTTTTTGCTGGGACGCTTTCATCGCTGACCCATCGTCATTTTTTTGAAACAAAAATTCGTTATTGGCGACTGCCTTCGATTGCGCTTCAGAACGGACTGAGATCAAATTCGAAGCGGCCAGCAGTCCAATGAGCATCATGCTGAGAAATCGTGAATTTTTGCTTTGCCATTTTTTGTTTTGAACTTTTTGATTTCGAAGATAGGCAAATTGAACCGAACGGTAACTCAGTAAAAATAAAAACGTGCATCCTAGAATCGTCAGCATTAAACCAAATTTCAAACTCAATTGTACAAAAAGCAAAAGGACCCACAAAATACCACGCACACCCGCTTTTAAGATCGGCTCCTGAGAAATGATTTTTGCGTATTCAGGTGAATGAGCGTAATAAAACTGTGTCAATGTGCGACCCAATTCAGAACGCATCAAAATTTGATTTCTGAAATTTCGAAATGTTTGAACATGGGGATCAAGCTCTGATCCATAAGCAGCAGTAGCAACAAAACATTTTTTATTGTCGAGCAAACCAAAAACTTCGGATGGGGTATTGCAATATTTGGAGGCATCGTCGATCGCACCAGACCGATTGTCGGGAAAAAATTTTGTGATCGTGCCTGCATTCGTAACTCCAGCGAAAATGACACAATACCTAGTGTCGTTTTCTAAATCAGTTAATCTTATATCAAAATCATCATCGCTAGTGATTCCAATCGAAGTTGAAGGATCTGTATTAATCATAGATTCTAAAACAGCAATGTCCGTGGAACCTTGCGGAACTTCTTTGAAATAAATTTGCAAGCCCTTATATCCTGAGTTGATACTATTGGACCCAGTTAAGTTTGCCGTCGCAGGCTCTAAATCATCAAAAAAGAATTTTTTGTCTCCTGGAAAAACACTAAATCCACATATCGCTCCGCCTGTATCCGATGTTCCGCAAGGTTTTGAAAAAAGGGGATCTGTTCCATCAAAAACTTCTACCGTTGCATTAATTACGACCCCAAGACCACTATCGACAATAAAGTCTTCTTGTGGTGTATCATCAACCCCCAAATTAATATTAAATGTTTTTACATCAGCACTGCAACTTGCCCATCCGCTGGGACATACTTGATTCCGAATTTCATCCCAGGGAGCAGTGATTGAATACTGACCGACTGCATTTATAATTACTGGATTACCGATCTGAACGTTCGTTCCACCGCTTGTAGGAGCGATTAAAAATTTTACTCTTCTAGCGTTAACAGCATCAGCTTTATTCCAAGTGAAGTTAACTACTAATGAAGAACCATCAATAATCACATCTGGGTTACATGGAAGCAATCCATCACCAATAACATTCGTCGTGCAATTATTTGCAGCTGTACTGTATGCACCATAAATTTTTGGAGTGGTTGATGTTGTGCCGGAACTTGTCGTTGGAAAAACCAAACTTCCGCCAGATACAGAAGTCACCGTTAATGGCGCTGTTGTCGTCGTCTGTGCTTGGGAAATTCCTGCGGTCAGGAAAACAAAAACAATACTAACCAGATTTCGGGGGTTCAAACAAAAATTCATGAGGAGAATCCTTTCCCATGTCATCTTTGATTGGAACACAAAAGTGCTTAAAATCGCAGGAAGGAATTCGCCATTTCGGGATCAAGGTCCAGGAACTGAATTGTTCACTGAGCCTTATGCATTTTAGGCTCGGTATTTTAAAATTTCGGCGATTTGGATTCCGTTCAAAGCTGCACCTTTGCGGATATTGTCGGAAACGACCCACATTAACCACAGCTTCTTGTTTTCTGGATCGCGGTGGATTCGTCCCACATAAACTGGATCTTTACCAGACACATCACGTGGCATTGGATAAATGGATTTTTTTGGATCATCTTGAATGACTAGTCCTGGGAAATCCCTCAATACAGAAACAAATTCTTCTTTGGTGACTTCTTTTTCCAGTTCTACCCAGACACATTCGCTATGGGCATTTAACACTGGAACACGCACTGTGAAAGCTGACACTTTTAAACTGTTCATGCGCAAGATTTTCTTAGTTTCTTTCATGACTTTGACTTCTTCGGATGAATAACCTTCATCGTTGAAAGAACCAATCTGCGGAATCAAATTAAATAAAATGGGATGGGGAAAACTTTGTGGATTTGGATTTGGATTTTGATAATCCTGCACTTGATGAATCAATTCATCATAGGCCGGTGCACCACCACCGCTCACCGCTTGATAAGTTGCAGTTCGAACTTCATATAAACCAAATTTATTTGCTAGTGGCTTTAAGGCAACGACCAATTGAATCGTCGAACAATTCGGATTGGCAATAATTTGTGGTTGGCCTGATCCTGAAACTAAATCTCCGTTCACTTCAGGCACGACCAAATGAATGTTTGGATCCATACGAAATGCTGCTGAATTATCAATTGCGAATGCACCAGCTTTGACTGCCTGGGGCGCCCATTCTTTGGAAATGTCATCACCCGAAGAAAAAAACACTAAATCTAAACCATCAAAACAGCCTGGTTTTAAAATCTGACAAGCCCATTCTTGGCCTTGGATGGCAATTTTTTTTCCGACGGAATTTTCGCTGGCAAAAGGACGCAGTTCTGCCAAAGGAAAATTTCGCTCCTCCAGAATATTCATGAAAGTCTGTCCCACCATACCAGTGGCACCGACCATCCCGACCTTAAGTTTTTTTGTGACTTGCGCCATCGTCGTCTCCGAATTCGTCTTCATGGATTAAATCAGGGTCATTCACTGGCAAAGGTGAATAAACACTGGGTTTCAACTTTCGAACACTTTTGCCGATTTTAAAAATTCCAAAAACAGCACCTATCAATGCATAAGATAAAAAGAAAACAAACAACATCAGTTCAGGCCACAGGGCTATCACTCCGATGCCACCCAAGCCGATGACCAAATAATGAAACGGCATACGCTGTTTTAATTCCAGATCTTTAAAATTTCGATAAGGAAAATTACTGACCATAACCAAAGCTAATCCTATGGTCATGACCAACAAACCGATGCTGCCATTGGGCTGATACCCATAAACTTGCAGTTCTTCGTATGCCAAAACAGATGAAGCCACAATGCCCGCAGCCATGGGAATCGGCAGACCCTGAAAATGATTTTTTTCCACAACGTTCGCTTGGACATTAAATCTTGCTAGTCGCAAAGCCCCGCAAGTCACAAAGAGAAAACAAGCCACCCATCCCAAGCGTCCAAAAGGTTGAAGCGCCCATAAATAGAGTAACAATGAAGGAGCCAAACCAAAGCTCAATAAATCACATAGTGAATCGTATTCTGCACCAAATTTGCTGGTGGACCTGGTCATTCGTGCTAAGCGCCCATCTAATTGATCAAACACGGAAGCAGCAACAATAGCATAAGCTGCAATTAAATAATTTCCTTTGATGGCGTGGATGACAGCATAAAAACCACAAAAAATATTGGCTGTGGTGACTAAATTAGGAAGGACATAAATGTACATCGACATTTTTCGTGTCGTGCCGTCCGAATTAAACTG
This sequence comes from Pseudobdellovibrionaceae bacterium, assembly GCA_046318875.1. Lineage (GTDB taxonomy): Bacteria > Bdellovibrionota > Bdellovibrionia > Bdellovibrionales > Bdellovibrionaceae > JBKCTJ01. The sequence continues at coordinate 11,854 of JBKCTJ010000021.1, forward strand.
TTCTACATGATTGTCCAAAGTAATCTCCTGATGAATTGACCAAAACTGCAAGTCCTTGGGAGCTGGTTGATTTAAGCTCCTAAGAAGCTATTCCCAAAGGAATAACATACATTAATGCGAGCATTCCAATACTGCTGAAAATTGGAAGTGTGAAGTTGTCATCCAAATCCCAGAAAGTCATTAACTCGGAAACAGCACCGACAAATCCCGCAACTAAACTAAAATACAAAATACGCTGAGCTTCAAAGCCCATGGCATACAAATAAGAAAAAGAACAAATGACACAGACCACGTATGCAGCCAAAGAGCCTTCCAAAGATTTGTGTCCAAAAATTTTATGTTTCCCAAATTTAATTCCAAAAAAGCTAGCGATGGGATCAGCAAAAGCCAAAAACAAAAGTGCGATAGAAACAATTTCTTTCGAAAAAAGGCAATCAATGATCAAAACTCCAGAAATCAAAAAAGAGCTTCCAGAAATTCGATCAATTTCGCATTTGCGAATGATGGGTTTAAACCACGAAATGAGGCGACGGTTTAAAACAGGATTGTTTTGACGTAATAAATCGGCGGGAACAAAAGCAAACCAAGCGATCATCAAAACTGCCAAAGACATCCAAAACGGCATGAACTGGTATGCCAAAAACATAATAAAGACGCCACCCATATGCCAAATTTTCCTGGCCCAATGGATTTCTGAACGATGGGGTAATTCCAGCAAGGAGCTTTCCGGCTGATGATGGATGGAATTTTGACCTAATGAATGAGGTTGCACACCAACAAACTAAAAGACAGTTTAGATTTGGTCAAACTGAACAAAGACTTTTTCTTGTTTCTTTTCGCCAGAAGAGTTTTTAAATTCAAAAATCACTTCATTAATCCCTTGATTCAATTGAATGAAATCCGTTTGAAAGCTCTGGGTCCCCTTTGCAAACACGGACGCCGTGAAACCATTTGTGAAGTTTTTCACTCGGTGAATCAACATCCCACCTTTAAGGCAGATTTTACCCTTCATCAAAACCAAACTATTTTTCACCTGGATTTTAGCTCGCTCATCCAAAGCTTTTCCGTAAAGAGTCATCGAAGAGCCCTTCACCGAAGCCACATTTCTTTGTGATTTAACAGCACCAGTCACTTTAGCCACTTTCTGATCACAGCCAAATTCAAAGTCAAAGGATTCGCCCGACTTAACTGGAGAGGAATCTTCTTTGTTTGGAGCTGAAATTGGAGTTTGTACAGAGGCTGGATTTCGACCTACAGCTGGTGTGTTCATGGATGGTGTGTTCATGGATGGACTGAAGTCAAATTGTCTTAGTTTTTGAACGTCGATGATGGATTGGTCGGCGAGGATACTGAAATTGCTGGCTGTTAAAAGCACAAAAATTCCAAAGGCAATTGAAAGTTGTTTATTCGTCACATTCCACTTTAGCTTCACACAGTTGTTAACGGCATTTTTTTGGCTGGACCTTAGCTGAATCTTAGTTATTTTTCTACTGTTAATGTGTCAAAAAAGGTCACACCCAAAGAATCGTGTAAATAATACGAGACGTTCGAATTGTGAGCGTCTCGAAACAGGAATTTAAATATTAGAAATAGTAAGAAGCACCTGCTGCAATGCTGATGCGATCAATTTTTGAATAATTCACTCGCCCTGCGGTATTTGAAAGGCCCATGGTGTAGTTGATTTGAACCGGGATAAACAATTGTGAATTCACTTCGAAATCAGCGTATCCGCCAAGACCCAAGGCAGTTTGTGGGACCAAAACAGCAGTTTGGTCTCGGTTGTCATCTAACTTTTGAGTGAGTGCAGCATTCAAACCCAAAGTTGCTGGATCGTAATCTTGTTCGATAAAGCCTTCAGCGGTGATCAGATGACCACCTGATTTGTCTGTTCCATCATCAAAAAATCGCGTTGTTCTGAAAGTGAAAGAACCTTGGCCACCGAAGTTAAATCCATAGATCGACTCGGCTTGAAATCCAATGAACGGAGTCAACTGAGTGCCACCAGAGTAACGATTTGCTCCCGAAGAGCCACCGCTTGCAATGGCTGCTCGCCCTGGGCTGATGCCCAATTCAGCTCCATAAAAAAGGTCGTGGTCATTTTCTTCAATCAAACGAGTCGCTTTAAAATTAAAATCAGAAAGACCGCTGCGCTTTGAAGTTTGGCTGCCGACTTTAACTGTGTCCACACCATAAGAAAAACGCGCTTCAAGAGTGATCCATTTTGTCAGACCAAAAGCAGCTCTTGTTTCAAGTGCATCTGCATTGATGTCGAGGCTTTGTGCTTCTCCGTTTTCGCCAGAACCTGCATTTGCAAGGGTGCTATTAATTGAAGGCATGACACGCACACTGCCTCGGCCTTCAAGGGGCCGTTGAAAATAGCCTGTTCCCAAACGCTCGGCATCGGCAGTAAAATCTGAAGGCATTTCGATGACTGAGCGATTTGAATCCAGAGTCTGCATTCGCCGCGGAGCTGTTTGATCTAATACAGCCTGATTTGATGCAGCATTCACGTTTTCAGTCTCGATGACTTGAACAGGAGTGACGGATTGAGTCTTTGACTGAATCGCCCGAAATCCTGGAGGTCCAGAACGAGGTGCTTGTGCCATTGTGTTCATAGAAGAATTTGAAGAATCAGAAAGGGTTTCAAATGCATAGGAAACTTGTCCGTAGCCAAGAGTTACCATCGCAAAACCGATTGTTGTCGCCAAAAGACACTTAAAACTCATGGGGCCTCCATCAAAGATTTGTGAAAATCCACTGTTGCCCAAGTGAGGATTAGAAATCAAGCGGTGAAATCCACAGTGTTTCAAAAATACAAACGCATCGCGTTGAGGCGAGCTCGAAGCCTTTCAAGACCTAGGCTTATTTAGATTTTTCGATACTGATTGCGAATTTTTTAACGCCTGCAGTTTTGACTATGTCCAACAGAGCAATGACTTTGCCGTGGGGAACATCTTTGTCTGCCGAAATAATCGCTTGAGTGTCTTGGTTTTTACTTAACTCTTCCAAGGACTTTTGGCGGACCGCATCTTCATTCACAAATTGACCGTTTAAATTGATGCGTCCATCTGCAGTTAAAGCGATATTTAATTTGCTCGGTGCAGTTTGGTCGCCACTTGCCGCTTTGGGCAAATTCACATTGATGGTTGGCTTAATAAACATGGGTGCTGTCACCATAAATATAATTAAAACAACCAGGATAATATCCACGAGTGGAATGACATTGATACTGGCAATTTCTTCGCCGTCGCGAGAATCAAAGGCCATGACTACATCCCTTTTTTCTTTGCATAAGCTAACGTCAGCTCTTTCACAGATTCAAGGCTTTGGAAAATTCCGCGCACTTGTTTATTGAAATAATTGTAGAAAATAACTGCAGGAATGGCGACAAAAAGGCCTGCGGCCGTGGCAATCAATGCCGATGAAATTCCCGCCATGACCGTCTGCTGACCGGCTTCAGGAGCCAATGCCAGATCGTTAAAGGCTTTCATAATTCCAAGCACTGTTCCCAATAAACCGACATAGGGAGCATTGGACGCGATGGTTGCTAAAAAACTTAAATACTTTTCTATTTCGGGTCTTTCCAGCAATGCAAAAGTGTTAAAAATTTCTTCGACACCTTTGTTTCCAGAATCTCTCATGTGTTTTAACGCATAACCCGCCGCACGTCCTTCGATGGAAGTTGGATCTTTCGCAAGGTCTTCGACATCTTCTGGACTGTTGCTTTGCAAAGCAAGTTTAAGTCGGTTTCGAACTCGCGCAGATTCATTGGTCAGTTTCTTTAAAGAAAAATAACGCTCTAAGATTAAACCGATGCTGACCACGCTCAACATAATCAAAAAAATCAAAATGACAAATTCAGCATAGTGGGCAATTGAAAAAATTTTTTCGTTTATCATCAGATCTCCAGTATGATTCTTTTGCATGTTTCAACATGCTCAACGTATCATGTTGCAAAGGTGTCTTCTCAAATGAAAACTCAGTGGAACTTCTTCTGCAACTTCTTCCGTCACAATTGGAGTCAAAGACGACACTGTCTAGTCGTAGGGCTGGGTTTGTCCTTTCTTGTATTTTCATTGGCAGCTTGCAAAGAGACAAAGCAATCGTCGGTCATTCTAATTATGGTCGATAAATTTAAAGTGAGCGACTTACGTTGTTCACAGGAACAAGTCGCTGACAATACTCAGGACAAACGAGGCTTTGAAGTGCTGTGCGAAGACTTTGTCAGGTTTACCCATGCCTACACACCTTCGACTCTTGAAGTCCCGACTTTGGCTTCCATTTTGACTGGAAGCTACCCTTTTGAACACGGAGTCCGAGACAATTCTCAGTTTTTAGTTCGAAGCCAAGTCACAGTTCCTGAACAACTTTCCGCAAAGGGATATAAAACTTATTTTATCTCAGCAGGATTGCCTGTTTTAAGAAAATCTGGACTTCATCAGGGATTTGATGTTTTTGATGATGCCATCTCCACACAAATGAATCACAGGACAGTAGATGAAATTTTAAAAAAATCTCTTCTCTATTTCAGAGACCTTTCTTCGACTCAACCATTTTTATTTATTATGCATTTACAAGACCTTGGTTATCCAAATACACCTCGCAATATAGAACCCCTCTCTTATGAAGAGCGGTCCATGTTCGGAGCCATGGATAACTTCAGTGACGAGTTGGGGCGCTTTTTTTCGGAACTGAAGCGAATTCAAAGATGGAATGATTCGCTGATCGTTGTTGCGGGATTGCGGGGCAGATCGGATACTGATCGCACTGTCAAAATTTCAGCGTTGAATCTGCACTCTGAAAATACCCAAGTCGCGCTGTTTATGAAACCTCCGAACAATCGACCTCGCGATGAAAAGCAAAACTGGAAAGTCGATCAAAATGTCACATTGGCGGATTTAGGCCCCACTATCCGAGAATATCTTGATTTGAAAATGGCCCCTGGTCCTGCGAAGACGATGAGCTTAAAATCCTTACTTCAAAATACTCAAACCAACGAAGGACAGAATCATCGGACCATTTTTCTTGAATCGGGCTACTCATCTTGGAGACTAAACCAAAAACCATTTTCTGCTTTTGTAAACAGTGATTATTTATATATTCATAATTTTAAAAAGGAATTGTATAATTTACGCCTTGATTCCTTTGAACTCAATCCAACAAAAATCAACTCCGCTCAAAATGAAGAGTTTCACGAAGGTTGGATTAACCAAGCAATTCACCAGTCCAGCGCAGTTCCCTTCGATGAAGAAACCATTGAGCTGCTGTTTCCACAAAATCTTTTTGAAGACACCCTGCTATGGAACTATACAAACAATGACCGTGAAGTCATTTCTAGACTTTTAAAATATGATCGTATCGCTGACTCAAAAAACCATCCTCGTTACCATCAGTGGCTCTTGCATCTTTTGCTGAATCAACGAAAGTGGAGCGAGCTTGTGGCTCATTCCACAAACGAATATTTAACATTTGTTGCTTTATTAAATTTAGATATTGCAAATACAGAAGACAAAAAGAAAAATACCAAGTTAATCAAGGCACAGATTGAGAATTTAGTGAAAAAAAATGATTGCTTGCAAGTAATCCACGATTTGTATTTGAAAAAAGTAACTCTTGAAAATGCTTCACTGAACAGTTGCCCAGATGAAAAACTAAAAATATCTTTGCAATATTTATTTTCTGTAAACAGCGGGGCCAATTCCAACGCCCAGCCGACCGCCCAGTCCTCTTCTCGAGATTCTGTGCGCAAACGTTTGGAAGTTCGGTTGAAATCTCATCTCATTTTTCGTCGTTTTGTTTTACTGAATGAAAATCGACAATTGGAATTCGATTTAGATATTGATCACTCACGGCTGAATGAACCCTTTGAAACTGTTCTTTATTTGCCAACAATGAATCGACTTCGGATTGAACTTCTGAATAATTTAATCACACGGGACAGTCGCACCCAGGATTAAAAAAGCCGAAAACTTTAATTCATGACAGCGTTAAGCTAGCGGACCAAAAACTGACTGGTCGATTTGAAACCGGAAATTGATCTGGCACCCTCTGCGCGGCTCCATCAGAGAAAACCGAAATATGCTGTCCCTGATCCCTGTTTAACGATCCACATTGAAGCCAGCAAGATCGATCCACTCCAACCAAGTGAGTGGGTAAGGGACAAGTGGGATGTGGTATGGCGCCACAAATAATTGAAAAATGATTCCCATTCTGAATGAGTAGCTGATGTCCACCAGCGACTAACCAAGCAATTTGATGTTTTCTGCGAATAACAATGGTCAACTCCAGTGCTGAAACATATTCAGCACCATTAATTGTTCGAAAAACTTTTTCATTAGCAATCAATACTGCTGTTCTTAAGTCGTTTTCCAGCTGATTTAAGATTTCAATATTTTCAAAGGCCGTGGTGGCTTCGGTGTCATCTTGACTTGATTTCATGTGCTCGATGATTTCATCAAAGGCAAGCGTTGTCGCAGACTCATCACCCCAGGGTGTCGCCAATAGAATCAATCCCATGTCTTTTTCTTGGCGCAAAGAAAGCCTCGGAATCAAAAGATCCTTTTTAAAATGACGATGAGAGACTTGAGTGTTCAATCACATTGCCTTGTACATTCGAAGTTTTTTTCGAGCTTTTTCAAAATATTCGTTCCCAGGAACATCTAATTTAATGATCTTTTTCCATTTTTCTACAGCACCATCTTTGCCTTCAGTACCAACGACATTCCCATAGCTTTCTTCAACAACGCTTTCTTCATAAATTTCTTTCATTCGTTTTGACAACTGACTTTCGTAATTTTCAATCCGTTCATGGACTTCTGGATTATCTGGATCTATTGTACGAACTCGGCGTAAATTCAAAATAGCTTTTTTCATATCTCCTGCTCGGTAAAATTTTTCAGCCGAGGACAGGTACGATTGTGTCTTCACAGACACTTCACGTTGAATTGATGCAATCTTACGCTTTGCTTCGCTTTTATAATTTCCAGTATCAGGCAAATCAGACCGAGCTACTTTCTGGTAAAGCGGAATCGCTTCCAATCCTCCTTCTTTGGCTTCTGCAGATTGAGCTTGGCTGAACATATTTTTCAAACGCTGGGAAAGCTCTGCATAACGATCCCTGTTGGCTTGGTTCATTAAATTCTGCCTTCGATTTTGATCGACTTGGGCTCTTAATTCTTGGATCGAAGGATGATCTGGATTTAAATCCAAAACACCTTGGAGACATTGCTCCAAATCAGCAGGATTCGCCGATTTCAGGGCAGTTGGCCTGCACTCTGCTACTTTCTGCTGAATTTTTTGTTCCATTTCAATTTTCATTTTTTCATCTTGATCAAGTCTGCGCAGCTGGTCTTGCCTAGAAATTCCTTCGTCACATAAATTCACCAAATCTTGGGAATCCAGATAACTGACAATGTTAAACTCTGAAAGCTTTGCCAACTCTCCTTTACACAATTCGTATTTCCCATTCATATAAAATGTCTTTGCCATACGGTAAGAAGTTTCAATGTGTTTTCTTTTTTCTGGTGGCAATGATGCCAACGGATCAAGATTCTGAGACGTCGGTTGCCTAGATGTTCCGGGTGTTTTGCTTGTTCCAGTGAAACTTTCGTATGCGTAATAAATCGTGACTAGTAAAATTAAACCCACTAGGCCGGATCGCATTTTATTTTCGAAGAGCCGACTTTGAAAAGCTTCAAATTGAGTTTTAACTGGTGGTATATAAGATTGCTGATCATTTTGTTGGTATCCACTATACTGAGGATCATAATTTTGTGGCAGCTGTGAATTGTAGTTTTGTTGAAATTGCTGCTGGGAATGCTGCATTGAAAGAGGCGGCAGATCAGGGTGAGCAATTTGTAAAACACTGGAGTGTACTGCCGGTGCTTTTAATTCACTGAGGCTTTTCACTAGGCTCTTATCATAGAGCTCGAATCGATAATGATTTGAGAGGACGTTGATTTGATCCTGACTTTTCAAATAGGTGTAGGACTCGACGGATATAGGTTGTCCGTTCACATAAGTGCCGTTCACACTCTTTAAGTCAATGACCGCATAACGACTTTCAATTTTTTTAATTTCAAATTGGCGCCTTGAGACTTTATTGTCGCTGATGACTATAGCATTTGATGAATCTCGTCCAGCAACCCAAGTATCCCCGCCGAGCAGGTCGTAACTTTCAATTTCATTGCCGTGGACATCAATCAATTTCAAGATCGGAGTTAAAGATGATTTTCGAATCACCGTCTTTTCTGATTCATCCACTGCTGAATCGACTGCTGAATCGACAGCTGAATCGACAGCTTCATCACTGTGCTGACGATCAGCTTGATAATCAAAAGACTGAATATCATGAGACGCCTGATGTTCAGGGACATAAGGCGAATTATCGTCTTGGGAATAACCTTCAAGGTGGCTTGGGTTTTCGGAATCAAAAATTGAAAATTCGAACATTTTCAGTTTTAAAACTTCATTTACTCCCCAAACGTGATTTCGTATTTCTTTTCCATTTAATTTCAAACCGCCAAATTTAGAAGTCACTTCGACCTGCCATTGGCCGTTTTCTTGTTTTAAGGAAAAATGTTCACGCGAGATTCCTTTTTCTTTTTGAAGCACCACATCGGCATCTTGCTTCCGGCCGATGACATAAGTCTTCCCTTCCTCAATTTGCAGTTCCTGAACAATTTCGTTTTTTACTTTAACGACGAGTTTCATCATTCATACCTCGTGTTCAATGACTGCTTGCAAAGTTTTAAAAATTCTACGGCTTCTTGAAACTGTTTATCATCTTTCTTTTGAATGAGAATAATCACTTTTTCAAAGCTTGAAGCACACAATCTGTAATTTTGTCTTTCGTAATATTTTCTTCCTTGTAAGGAATAATATTTGATTTGTTCGTCTAATTTAAAACGGGACAACTGTTCATAACGTTTTGCTGTTTGATTTTGAGGATCCAAGCTTAACACAAGCAAAAATTTATCTCTCGCCAACGAATACTGTCCATTTCGGTAATCTCGAAGCGCTTTATCCAGGTTCTCCTGAGCCCTGCGGAATTGCAACGACTCAAGCTTAGTGTCTTGTTTTACTAAATCTTCCAAGGTTTTTTTCACTTTGTCTCGGTCATTTTGAATCACATCAGATGAACGATAGATTTCAGTGTTCGCAGGCTTTCGTTTTGGTTTATCAAAAAAACTAAAGTAGATCGCAACAATTCCTATGGCACCAATCAACATAATCATCATACTTTTATTCTCACCAGCTGGCTGCGGCGACCTGTAAGGGTTTTGCTGGTGTGCTGGATTTGGCAGCGGAAAAGCTGGATTTCCATAGTTTGGCATTTGATTTTGTGGCGGAATAAATATGGGACCCGGCTGTCGGGCTTGCAAAGCAGATGTGGGTATATTTTGCAGAGTCGTACTTTGCGCAGGAAGAGTTTGAGCATTCACCCGCTGCAGCGATTTACCCGTCTGCTCAGTTTGATTTTGAAATTGATTTTGAAATTGATTTGGATTTGCCTGCAAAGTTGTTTTTTCTTGGTTATCTGTCGCCGTGCTGTTCGACATCGATTCGAAAGAAACGCTGAGTTCAGTTTGTCCTAACGTGACCCTGTGTACTCGTTTGATTTTTTCCCGCTGAGTGGGGTGACCATCCACAAACAACAGATTTTTATCTGTCATATTTTCTATCTCAAAACCGTCCGGAGTCATGGAAATGCGAGCATGCTTACGACTCATTTTCACGTCATCAGTAAAAACGAGATCATTTTCACTCGACCGACCAATAGAAATGGTATCCTGGGAAAATGTGCGCACCGATCCCTTCGAGGTCCCAGTTAAGACTTCAATGGTCAGCCGCGCTGAATTGTTTGAAACCTGAGAATCAAACATGGCCCTCCTGCAAACTGACGACGACTAAATAAAATTGAGCGCTTAAAGCCTGGAAATTAAATGCCTGTAAAGAAATGCGATAAGAGACACCCGAAAACTCCAGCGGATCGGAATAGGTCATTGTCGGCTTCATTTTTGCTCGAGCTAACAATTCAGTTACATTTTGTTGAAATGCTGAATCTTGAATTGCTTGCAAGGGCTGTCCTTGCAACTGTATAGGACTGAGCCTTGCTAAATTTCCAAAGGCATCATTGGCTCCTAAAATTTTTCCTTCACTTGATAAAGCCGCTGCAGCCTGTGGAAAAAACTGAATTAACAATTCGATTTCCTGTTGAGATGAAGTGTAATTTTGGGGAGCTTCATCTTTTCGATCACCTGCGATGTATCTGCTCAGCAGTGAGTTCAAATTGCTAATTAAGTTTTGAAACAACGGATACTGAAAATTGATTTTAATATTATCCGTATTGTCCCTGAGCGATTGATCTAACTGTTTATCTAAAAACGACATTGGATATTCGATTAATTTCATTAGGAAAAAATAAAATATAAAACCAATAAATGTTGAAAGAATTAAGTTTTGGATAAAAAGGGAAATAATGCGATCTGACCCCACTGAATGGCTGCTGACATCATAAATAATAACTGCATGAGCTTGTGGAGACCAGGTATTGGTTTGGGCATCGTAGGCTGTGATTGGATAGCTAGCAAAAATTTTATCCCCGCTCATGGAGGCAACGAAGGGCTTTTCTAAATTACGAGCTTGATGGATAAATCCCAAAGTAGGCACTTGGCCTGCTTTGGCAGCCGGAGCCAATATTGAGCCATCGACATGTTGAATTAAATAGGATTCTTTGACACCCGGTTCGGTTTCGACAGACATGGTGCTCAGGGCGATGGTGCTTCCCAGCATCGTTCCACGTCTGGACAAAATGACTTCTTGATTTGCCTGAGCCAACATTCTGGCTAAACTCTGTGCGCGCCTGAAACTTTCAGTGCGAATCGCATCTTCCGACATTTTCAGAGTTGGAAAAAGGGATGCTAAAGTTAAAATGAAAACAAAGATACTGACTAAACTCAGAACCACCATTTTGTATTCTAGAAATTGGGGCAAAGAATATAAACCCGGCAATGCCTTTTGGTCCAAGTACAATTGAATTTTCGTTTTAAGTTGGGCCAAAGGTTCTGGCTTCGCTTGAGTAAACTTATTTTGTTGATACTGAACATTAGCTTGTGCGTTCATATCCATGGCGTTTGCGCTTTGATATCCCTGGAACTGCAGCGGCGGCATTCCGCCGTGTTGATAAGGCTGGGGATAATGTTGCGGAAAATTCTGTGGATAATGTTGTGGATAATTTTGTGCCACTTTTGCTTGAGATGTCGGTTCTGGAGTTTGTTTTTGTGACATTACAAAATCAACAACCATGTCATGAAAACTTAATTTTTCACCCATACGAACAATGGCGTTTTGTACTTTGACCCCATTGATATAAGTGCCATTGCTGGACTGCAAATCAGACACAATGATTTTTTCGCCCAAGAGCTGAACTTCGGCATGTTCTTTTGAAATGCCAGCAACAACAAGCTGAACATCACAATGTGCGGCACGACCAACAAGATTTTTCCCCTTTTTTAAGGGAAATATTTTTCCTGTTAATGGACCGTTTAAAACTCTAAGAACATACATGAAGTTTGTCTCCTTGATGGATCTGTTTTTTATCGATCATTTGCTGAATGACTCCAGCAGAAGTCTCGACCACAGAAGTCGCTTTCCAAATCGGTGCAATCATCCGTCTTCGAGGAATGTTTGTGCGCCAATCAATCACTTTCATTTCACGGCTTAAAAACAAACAATCGATATCAAACTTCATAAAAAACGTATGAATCGAATTGCATCTTAAAATCCAAAGCCCCTGGTTTGACTGTAAACTTTGGGTACCCAACAATCCTTTTAATCGAGAAAAAATATTTGAAGCTTCCGCAAGCTGTTCAATCAAAATCAAATTATTATGGCTTAAAACCAGCTTTTGGTTAAAATTCATCATCCACCACCCGATGAAAAGCTCAACGCAGCTGGCCCCAGTACCATAATAAAAACCGCAGGAACAATGATCAAAAAAATTGGCAGCATCAACATTTGTTGCGCATTTGCCCCGGCTTTTTCCGCTTGAACGAAACGTTCAAGGCGCATTTGTTCAGATTGATCTTTTAAGACTTTGGAAATTGGTGAACCCGTTGATTCGGAATCAATTAAGACTGTCATGAAACTGGTTATTTCTGACATGTCTAACCGGTTGGCCATTCCACGTAAACTCTGTGCTTTTGATAAACCAAGTTTTGTATCTCGTAAAACGGATTGAAACTCTTGGGCCAAGACATTGTCGCTTCGTGATTTGTCGACAATCATCTGAATCGATGCAAAGAAATCCATTCCGGCTTCAACCGACAAGGCCAGCAAATCAATAAAAAAAGGTAAGTTTTTTCTGACGTTGATTTCGCGCTTTGTGCGCTCTGCTTTGGCGTGAAAAATTGGAAGATAAAAACCTACAGGGATAAAACACAAAAACGCAAACCAGGGAATGCCCAACTGCAAAGAAAACTCCAGCAAACCAATCAATATGGGGAAGAGGATACTCCACAAAATTTGCAAACCTATGAATTCGTCGACATTGAGTTCCCTCGACAGACCCGAAGTCAGAATTTTTTTTGCAATGCTTTGACGATATTCGGGATTTGTAATTCGAAGAGCATGCTGAAGAGTAAATTGGTGAACAAGTGGTCTGGAAAAATTAATCACAGGGTTTTTTGATTTCTGCGGCTCCGTATTGCTTGCCCAAGATAAACTTTGTTTATCTGTGTTGGTTGCAAGAAGTGTCGAAGCAAAAAGATAAATCGAATAGGAGGCAAGCAACAGCCCGGCAAATAGCATAATCAAATTTAGACTTAACATTTGAACCTCTTTATGTTGTTCTCTGGCTTATGCATTATCTTTATTTGGCTTCATCTTCTCCCAGACGACGCGAAATTTTAAAAAATCGAAACATTCACTTCGATACGCTTCCATTGAAAGTATCGGAAATTCCTAATGAAAATTTGAATCCTTTAGACCAGATTCGACAGATTTCTGCGTTAAAACTGCGGACGGCTCAAATCGAGATCAAGCAGGCCACCCGCGCAAATCAGCCCTACGTCCTGCTTTGTGCAGACACGGAAGTCATTTTCGAGGGAAAACTTCTGGGAAAACCTGCAAGTCTGGCTTTTGCCGAGAAAACCTTAGGACGTTTGTCTGGAAAAACCCATCAAGTGACAACGGTTATCCAACTTTTCGAGTCTTCTCAAAGTGAAACACTTGAATTGTCTGTCACGACGCAGATCCAGTTCAATCAGCTGACTTTGGAGGACATCCAAGGCTATGTACAAACAGGGGATCCGATGGACAAGGCCGGAAGTTATGGAATTCAAAACGTGCCCAAACATTTTATTCGGTCCGTTGAGGGGTCTTTTGAAAATGTTATTGGTTTACCCATAGATGAACTCATGAAACTTTTTGAAAAGAAAAATTGGGAGTTCCTGCCATTTTCAATCGAGCCCCGTTCATGATTAAAGAAGTTCATAGGACCATCGAAATTCATTGTCAAAAAGTAGGGCGGGATCCCGGGTCAATAAAACTCGTCGCGGTTTCGAAGAAACAGCCCATTGAAAAAATTGACAGTTTAATCCAAGTGGGACATCGCATTTACGGTGAAAATTATGTTCAAGAAGCTTTGCCGAAAGTGCTGCACTACCGCGAAATTGGGCAGAATCTGGAATGGCACTTTATCGGCCACCTGCAGTCGAAAAAAGTTAAAGATGTTGTCGGGCAATTTCATTTAATTCACTCTGTGGATTCTTTAGACTTAGCACGAAAAATGGAACAGCAAATTCCAAGTCGCTGCAGCCCAAATTATGTTCAATCCGTTCTCTTGCAAGTGCAGCTTGGCGAAGAAGAAACCAAATCAGGATTTTTGCCCAAAGAATTGCAAGCGGCCTATGAAGAAATTTTGAATTTTAAACATATTTTAGTTACAGGCTTGATGACCATGCCTCCTCTCCAAAACGAAGCTGAACAAAATAGGACTCACTTTCAAACTTTAAAGAAGTGTCTTCAGCAGCTTCATGGAACACCCCACCCTAAAGCAAAAAATCTGATTGAACTCTCTATGGGAACCAGTCATGATTTTGGTATAGCTGTGGAAGAAGGTGCCTCCATTGTACGAATCGGAACCAGTTTATTCGGAGAAAGAAAATAAGCGACCGCTTACCGGCGTCAATATTCGTCACGACTCAGCTCAAAATCGAGGAAATAAAATGAATAATCAAGGGACTCCTCCTTTAACTGGTGCTGCCATCAATCCCCTTTTAGCTTCTTTGAAGGTTGGTTTTCTGGGCTGCGGTAACATGTCGCAAGCGATGATTTCTGGATTGATAAAATCCCATACTTTAAAACCCCATCATGTTTTTGCAAGCAACAGATCCGAAGGCAAACTTCATAAGATCAAAGAACAATTCGATGTTCAAATTTGTCCAAACAATGAAGATCTTGTTGAAGGTTGCGATGTCGTGATTTTGGGCGCAAAACCCCAAGATTTACTGCAATCCATTGAACCCATAGCAAGTAGCTTTTTTCAAAATCAAATCGTGATTAGCTTGGCGGCAGGATTGCGCTTAGAAACTTTAGAAAGATACATTCCCCAGGTCAGATGGGTTCGCGTAATGCCTAATACTCCATCTTTGATTTCAAAAGGTGTGATCGGGTACATGATGAATGAACCTGAAGACACCTTATCCACTGTCATCGAAGATTTGATGAGCCCTTTGGGAATGGTTGAACGAGTGGATGATGAAGATCAGTTTGAAGCCTTGATGATTGCTTGTTCCAGCGGAACCGGTTTTATTTTTGAATTGATGATGTACTGGTCTGACTGGTTGGAAGAACGCGGATTTGACCCTGATGTCGCCCGCAGATTAACAGTGGAAACTTTTCTAGGAACTTCCGAACTGGCTCATTTTCATAAGCTTGTCCCTTTGCAGGATTTGCAATCCAAAGTCACTTCGAAAAAGGGCATCACCCAAGCGGGTCTGGATTCTATGCAACAACTCGAAGTGGAAAGAATGATTCGAGTCAGCTTTGAGAAAGCTCATCTCCGAAACCAGGAACTGTTTAAAGCATTGAAGTAGTCTTCTTAGCTGCCCGAACTGAAACAAATCCTAAAGACACTCTAAAAAAGCGAGACCAATGTCTAAAACTCGTCCGAAGCCGCGGCTCCCCACTTATCAACGGATTTAAGTCTGCTATCCTAAGTCTGATCCTGCAGGAGGAATCTTATGAAAGTGACGCCCGTTGATATTCATCACAAAACTTTTTCATCGCAAACTTTTGGCCACAACAAAGCCGAAGTGAACCAGTTTCTTCAAGACATTTCTCGCGAACTTGAGTTTGTGATGCTGGAAAGAAACCAACTTAAAGAAACTTTGCGCGAACGTGATCTGTCCATTTTAGAATACAAAGAACGCGATAAAATTTTAAACGAGACCATTGCAACAGCATCGAAAATGGCTGATCGTTTGCAAGAAGACGCTAAAAAAGAAGCTTCGATGTTAATTAAACAAGCTGAATTGAATGCCCAGGCTATGGTCGAGGATACAAAAGAACAACTTAAAAATATGTATCGAGAAATCATGGAATTGAAAAAACTTCGCACTCAATTTGATGCAAACATGCGAGCTCTGGCTTCGGCACATCTTGAAATATTAGAAAAATTTAGTTTAGGCCATGATGGAGTTAAAGTTCAGAATTCATCTCCAAATCAGGGGATCGTTGCGGGCTTGCCTCACCAAATGAGTGAACAAAACGCTTAAATTCGATTTGTTAGAAAATTTTATCCGCATTTGACATTTACTTCACATTCCGAGGCTGGATCTGTTGACAAGGATTACCTCGGATCATATTTTTCATCCATGCCAAATTCTTATAGAAAACCTTGTTTTTCAACATGTTCTTTTGTGTTTTTCACCCTATTTGCAATGACAACCCACTCTTCAACTTTGCAGGATTCAACCGCTTTGAAGAAAGCGGCTTTGGAAGAACTTGATGCCAATCTGATTCAATCAAAAACGAACAAAGATTCGGCTCCTCGAAATCAAAAAGTTCCAGTTGAAATCGAAAACAGCGGCCAGGGTATTTTGAAACTTCATAACCCTTACGAAAATACTCAAAGTCGAAGCCACCTTTATCAAATTTTAGTCCTTGGTCAAAAATACCAGGCAAGGGGTAAATTCACACAAGAAGTTGGTTCGGACATTCAACTCAATTCCTATCCACAATTGATTTTACCCACCTTCGAATTTTCAACAGACAAAGCAATGAATTCAAAATCAAATTTCAGCTGGGGCGCCCACGTCAGCACAAGCTTGATCAGTCAAAACCAGAGATTTACCGTGAAAAAATCATTTTCTGAAGATGCCCAATTGAACACTTTTATTTTTCAGGTGGGTCCAAATCTGAAATATAAATTATCTGAAAAGTTGAATTGGACTGCTCTACTTTCTGCAGGGACATTTCAACAAATTCAAACTTCTTCAGATTCGGAATTAAGAAACTCTCAGGGCGGAACCATTTGGAGTGCGGGCAGCGGGCCCGAGTTTTTGATTACCAAGGACACAATTGCTACATTCAGATATGAATTCCGGCAGCTCTTTGCACCGACGGAAGAAGTTCAAATTCAAAAAGACAATATTCAATTGGGCTTGGGAATCCTATGGTAGGAGTTTTCCGCTCTGCGCTTTTATTGATTTTAATGACGAATTTTTTAAATGCTCAAGCTCCAGTCGTCACGTCTCAAAAAATTGTTTTAACTCAGCGGGGTGCAGCCGAACTTGCATTGCAAAATGGAACACGGGCGAAGGAAACGATTTACAAGTATGATGGGCTGGAAGCAGATAAAGCTGATTTTAATCTGCCGCTGTATTTATCGAATTACGACTGGAAAACCACCCTTGAATCAGGGTATGAGTTAGACAAACTTGAAACTTTCACGATCACAGATACAAAATTCCAAAGATATCGCTCGCAGCTGTCCCTTGATAAAAGCTTTTTGACTGGCACTAAAGTGACATCCAGTTATTTACGACTTTCGCAAAAAGCAGAATATCCTATCGGATCAGAAAATTTTTCCAAGGCACCTATTGAACGAACCCAGGATCTTTTTAGTTTAACAGTTGAACAAAATTTATGGAGAAATGCTTTCGGTCGTGCTGATCGCGCAGAGCTTCGTGCAATCGAATATGCATCGGATTCAAATCAAATTTTAAAAGTAAGCGAGCTGCAAGTTGTTGTCTTGGATGCCATCCGTGCATTCTGGAAAGCTTACGTTGCACAGGAAAATTTTAAAGAATCTGTTGCAGCAAGGGATCGTTATCAAAAATTAGTTGATACCATCAAAAGAAAAAATGCTGTTGGCTATGCAAAACCCGGCGAATATGCGCAAGTTCAGGCCGAATTGGAAACTCGAATTCAAAATACTAAAAATTCTTCTTTAGTTTACTTGAGTGAGCTGGATAATTTAGTCACTGTTTTAAATGCTGATCCAGGTTCGGAATTTGAACTGCGAATTTCAGATGAACTGATGGCGCCTCCACAGTTAAAAGTTATTGAAGTAGAAAACACTCGAACAGTGCGCGCTCAGAAACTCAATGTTCAGTCGAGCGAAGAAAAATTGACTTCAGTGAAATCCAAAACAGGCTTGGCTGTTTCTCTGGTAGGAAAATTGAGTTCATCAGGCGTTGATCTAAATGCCAATTCTGCTTTTTCCGAAATGACTGGCGGATCACAGCCTTTCTATTATGCTGGAGTAAAGCTGCAATATTCATTTGGTTCAGGCAATTTAGAAGACCAAGTGAAGAATAAAAATATGATTTTGTTGTTAGATCAAAGTAAATTAGAACGCGTTCGAAGCGAACAAGGGAATTCTCTGCGGCAATCAGAGCGTAAAGTGCAAACCACTTATGCTGTCGCACAGTCCTTTTTAAAAGAGCGAGAATTTCGCGACCGCGCAGTCCGTGAATTGACAACAACATACAATCAAGGCCGCACTGATATTAACACTTACATCGAAGCCCTGAATAAACTCTTTGTGACTAAAACAAACTACCTTGATGCTATAGGCGAATATCAAATTGCATTGAATGAATGGGCTGCAGCCCGCGACGAATTAATTCCTGATCCAAACAAAACAAAAAATGAGGAAAACGCATTATGAAATTAAAAACCCCAGTTCTCTTTTCAAGCTTTCCACTAATTTTGATTTTGGCCGTGACGATTTTTGGGTCTTCATGTGCCTTCGATACAAATCGAAAAGACGACCGTCGCGAAAAAAATGATTTGATCGATGAAGAAATTCAGGAAATTCAAAAAACTGCGTCGAATAAGTGTGAATCCTTGCAGGGATTTTATGAAGGTTTCATTACTACTTCAACCCGCAAATATACGACTGAAGTTGGAGTCTACTGCGAACCAACAGTCATAGATAAAAAAGATGGTTCAGGAAATGTTGTTTCCATTTTGACACCCTTTATGGTCATCACTCGAACCGATATTGCCCAACGGGATAAATTTAAAATTTCCTTCAATCAACAAACTACGGAAATTTCAAATGATGGTGCACCAATTCCCTCTTATAAAGGTGTTGATGGAACACTCTATTCGTCCGTTCAAACAAACAGTTTTACAGGGATTGTAGGCAGAGCAGATGGAACCAGGATTCAGGCATCCATCACTGCACAAGCTCCCTTTGGAAACCTGGACGTTGAACGCTCTGCAGACAAAGTCTTTTCAATTGATGACCAAGCCGATTTTAAAAAACTTATGGAAAAATTGGCTGACGTTATTTCTCTGTATGAGGGAAAATTTTGCGGACATTTTAAAGTTCGTGGTGGTGATCCGATTAATTATTTTAATGCAGAACTCATCATCACATTACAAAAAATCTCTGACTTGAATTACCGTGTTGTTGGAAGATTTAATGTCATCGATGCCGATGGTCAGCCATCGCAGGGTGTTCTAGATCGACCAACTAAGTTATTTTTTGATTTTGAAGAGAGCATTGCGGCTTTGACAGTGGATTCTGTGATTACATTTCCAGGGTCATATCACTTTACAATGAATGGCGATTTTGGTTCGGATAAGATGAGCTTTGCTGGTACCTACATCGAAGACATAGGAACCGCAGCGGATTTTTACATGAAGAAAATGAAATACTCTGGAAAACCACCGAAAAAATGTTTTGATGATGCGAAGAAAAAATTAGCCGAACAGTAAAATAAAATAAGCCAGTGCGATTGGTCAAATTTTTTTAATCCACCATTTTTGGATGGATCATCCATTTTAATTGGATGTGTCTTTGGACTAAATCTTCGGTGGTTTCAAATTCGAAGCAGACCATTCCTGATTTTTTAAAATCGATTCTTGAAGTGGTGTCTCCTGTGAGCAAGAAGCTGGCAAAAACGCTGAGCTGGGGTTCGTGGCCGACGGCCATGATTGTATTGAAAGATCCATTCAGTGATCTTAGCCATTTCAAAAAAGATTGGGGTGGTGATTGGGGCACTAATTCTGCGGCTTCAATTAATGTGGCTTCGACAAAAACTTGTTTTAATATTTCTGCTGTTTCGCGGGCGCGCACCAATGGGCTTGTAATGATATGATCAACTTTACCTATAAATGCAGAAAATTCAGTGGCGACTTTCAGCATTTTTTTTCGGCCCTTTGGCGTTAAGGGTCGCAAATGGTCTTCGAGATTTTTCTTGAAAAAAATTTCGCGATCTTCGGCTAATGCATGTCTGACAAGGATCAGTTTCATTCAGAGTTTACTTTCATTCATTTTGGCCATCATTATCTGCATTTTGTTCTTCGATAAATTTAGTTCTTTGTTGAGCCATGATCATTAGTTTCAAATGAACTCCGGCATCTTGGGATTTTCTTTGGACATAGCTGCCGTCGGATTGCATTTGCCAAACTTGCCGCTGGTCTTTCAAGCTCATCTGCAAAATTTCCCAACATTTTTCACGCAAGTGGCGTTCTAAAATTGGGACGATGGCTTCAACTCTGGCGTGAAGATTTCGATACATCCAGTCTGCAGAGCCTATGTAAAATTCGCCGTCGATGGGATCAGCCGCGCCATTTCTGAAATAAAAAATACGTGAATGCTCCAAGAATCGACCTATGACAGAAATGACTCGGATGCGATCGCTTAATCCAGGAACTCCTGGGCGCAAACAACAAAATCCGCGCACGATTAAATCGACTTCAGTTCCTTTTTGGGAAGCCTGATACAGTGAGATAACCAAATCATTTTCTTCCAAGTTGTTACATTTAGCTATGATTTGCGAAGGCTTTCCTTGTTTGGCGAATTCTCCTTCCCGGTCAATCATCATGCGAAATCGAGTGAACATATTCACTGGAGCAATCAGCATGCTCTGATAAGCACTTTTTCTAGAAATACCTGTCAGGAAGTTGAAAAAATCCACGACTTCTTTTGTGATTTGATCTTTTGCAGTTAATAATCCCAAGTCCGTATAAAATTTGGAGGTGGTCACATTATAATTCCCTGTGCCGATGTGGGTGTAACATCTTAAGCCTTCAGGTTCTTGTCGCACCACGAGTGAAGTTTTTGCGTGGGTCTTTAAGCCAACAACTCCGTAGACCACGTGAACACCGGCATTTTCCAATGCTTGAGCCCAATAAATATTTCGCTCTTCATCAAAGCGCGCTTTCAATTCGATCAAACAGACCACTTGTTTTCCCTGTTCAGCTGCTCTGATCAGGGAACGAATAAAGGGAGATTGATCACCAGTGCGATACAAAGTCATTTTAATCGCTAAAACTTTGGGATCATCAGCTGCTGTACGAATAAATTTTTCAACAGTGGCTCCAAAGCTCTCGTAAGGATGGTGCAATAAATAATCTTGGGACTTCAAAGCTTGAAAAATATTAACTGTTTCATCGGCAAACACCTGGGGCACGACGGGAATATAAGTTTCGAATTTTAAATGCTTTAATGGCAAATCGTAAATCAGATTAAAATCTGTAAAATCCAATTCACTTTGCAATGTGTAGACGTCATCTTCAGAAATTTCTAATTCATCAACTAAAAATTGCAAGATCCATGGATCTGGATTTTCTACATACTCTAAACGGACGACTTCTGCGAATCGCCTTTGCCTGAGTTCTTCTTCGATGTGCTCTAACAAATCTTCAGCCGCTTCTTCTCCTCTTTCTGTGTCGGCATTTCGAGTCAATCGAAATGGCATCACATTTAAAATATGCATGGCGGGAAATAAATCCTGTAAGTTTTCTCGAATCACATCGACTAAATGAATAAACTTAATTTGGTTCCCATCTTCAAGAGGAATTCGAATCATTTGGGGTAATACTTTGGGAACTTTCAAACGGGCGAATTGTTTTTCTTCTTTTTCAGGATGCTTCAGCGTAATCCCCAAAGAAACTGAAAGATTTGATATAAATGGGAACGGATGCCCTGGATCCACGGACAAAGGGGTTAAGACAGGAAAAACATTTTTTGCATAATAATTTTTTACCCACTCTGTTTCACGAGCATTTAATTCTTGCCACTTCATGACTCGGATATTTTCTTTTTGCATGGCTGGCTTGATCTGTGTCAGAAAACACTTGGCTTGATCTTTTTGCATTTGCATGACGAATTCACGAATCAATTCCAACTGATGTCTTGGTGTTTGACCGTCTGAACTTTTGGACATAACACCCAAAGCTGTTTGTCTTTTTAAGCCTCCAACACGTTTCATAATGAATTCATCTAAATTGGATTGGGAAATAGCTAAAAAACGAAGCCGCTCGAGCAAAGGATTTCGTTCATCCTCTGCTTCTGTC
Source organism: Pseudobdellovibrionaceae bacterium (assembly GCA_046318875.1). Lineage (GTDB taxonomy): Bacteria > Bdellovibrionota > Bdellovibrionia > Bdellovibrionales > Bdellovibrionaceae > JBKCTJ01. The sequence goes on from JBKCTJ010000021.1 coordinate 33,676, forward strand.
AAGACTCGACGATTAAAATGGAGCCATCCAATTTCACGATTGGTGAATTCATTTTGCGAGGATCTGGAATGTTCAATCACCAGTTGATTTTGTTTTGGCTTTTTATTCCCAGACTTCTGTCGTGTTTTTTCTTTTTTCATCGTCTTTACATTGTTTCAAAAAAACACCCCTTATGGCAACGAATGATACAGCCGAAGAAAAACCATGCCCCAAAGTCTAACAAAATACCTCATGCGCTCACCAAGGTATACGCTCAAACCAGAGGATAACTCTTTGGTCCGTGTGGTTGGGCCCAAACAAGAGCCCTGGGAAGAGTACACAGACATTCACAATGTTTCATTGACGGGTTTGAGCTTTACCGTAGACGCACATTTGTGCCCGCGCTTGGGCGAGGTCATCAAGTTACAATTCACTGTGCCTAGTTCCCAAGAAATGGCTTGTTTTGCCATTGTAACAAGGCTGGAACAAATCTCCACAGATATAACCATGGTCGGCATTCATTTTTACAAACTAGATATTGCACAAAGAATCAACTTAGCTCGCGGATTAACAGAAAAATTTCAAAACAAAAATCCGGAAAAAGAAAATGTTTTTGACTTGAAACTGATGCATCAAAAAACAAAATTTAAATACATGATGTTGTTTGCTGCATGGACAGTTTTAATTGCTGCCCTTTTTGTGTGGAGTATCAAAGGTTAACGAAACAACTTCTTCCTTTGCCTGCGCGAGAAATCAGAGGCAACGACAGCAGTTTCGAAAACAACTATTTTTTGAGAAGAATGATTCCATAGCCGTGGTACATGGGGATTAAAAACATTTTTGTCTGCGCGGCATTGTCTTGAACCCATTTTGCAGATTCCATCGAAATGGCTTCGCTGTTTCCACGATAGAGGCTGTTCTGAAAACGCACATCACTGGCATCGATAAAGCCATTATCATAACCTGTTTCAACAGTATAAGTTCTATGAAAATTCTCGTTTGAGGCTGTGTAATCAAGACCAATGATTTCTCGGCGATGGCCAACATTTTTTTTAATTTCTTGGTCTACTTGTAAATTGTTTGAAATGTTTATCCCTGTTTTCGTCAAGTTTTTAACAACTTCCTGGCTGAGTTCACGGAAAAATAAATAAACTAATTCAGGATCAACTTGTGGCACTTTTAATGCATTTTCATTGCCCCATGGATTCCAATCACTATTCATTAAATGATGATAGCCGATCGAACGCCGAGATTGTGGCGTTAAGCGTTGTTGAATTTGGAGGTCTGGAATTGGTACCAAATTATTAGTGTCACGATTACGCATGACTGGCTGCTGCTCATCATTCACATTGCCGTATCCCAGAAGTCTTTCTGGCACAACCAAATCTCTCAGCAGAAAAGGATGAACGTTTTCAAACAAGCCTACGCTTTTCATAAAATGATAACCGAAACTTAGGCATCCCGCACCTGGTTCATTGATATCTGTGGGATCAGACAAAGAACCAAATCGGTATCTTGGGGGACTTATGTTCACTGGTTTTTGTTGAAATTTGTTTACATAAACTAATCCATTCATACATTCTTGATGACTGACTTCTTGAAGAAGAAAACTAAAATTTGCTTTATCTGCAATGACACGGTTTTGAATGACCTGCTTCAAGATCGCTGGAGTTTGTAAAACACCGTCTGTGAAAGTTGCAAGGTAAGAATTTAACCCCCAACCATTTCGCAGCAAGTTCACTGCTTGAGAACTGGATTCACCAGTGATTGCCGCCATGCCTTTAAAAGGATTGTTTTGGATTTGCGGGTTTGTCAGATTTTGGCATTGCCAACCAAACATCATGTGGCCGCCATCCGATTTTGATAAAAGTTTATTTTGCACAGACTGGTGAAGCAATTCACCAGTTCTTAAATCGATAGGTTCTTTAGGCGCATAAGCAAAAATAAAAACATAATTTTTTTGAGGACTGATCAAAGCTGAATTATTTTGATCTTTCAACTGAGATTCAATTTCTTCTGGCCATCCACCATTGAGCTGCTGAAAAAGCGAAAGCGCTGGGGCATCGCTCTGAGGTTGATTTTGGGGCGTTGGTGTCGGGGCGGTCCGTGCAAAAGTTTGCACAGAGCCCATAATAACTAAGAAGAATATTTTAAACATAAATCCTACAATGAGTTGTCTTTAGTTACTCTACCGCTGCGGTGATTGATATTATCTAAATAAATGATTGTTTGAAATTCGCCTTCCATTGCTGTTCCTAAGCGATCCCAAGCACGCTCACTGTCTGCTAGGCTTTCGATGCCGAAAGAGGTTTCATCAAACCACATTGTATCGAAATTTGGCTGCTTGCCAGTCAATAAATCTTCAGCTGCAAACCAATTGTTCTTGTGAACTTTGAATACGAACATCCATTGTTTTTGTTGTTGATCAGCAACTTGTCCAGCTTGGCAAGGGACCGTAATTCCACACGCTAGGAATTCATTTGATTTACTCATTTCGTAACTTGAAGCAACAAATGGCGAATAGGCCTGTGATTTCACAATGCCCATTCCATCATTATATTGGGACTGGTACCAATTTGTATGACGATCAACGGAGTCACGAATTCTTAAATACTTGGCAGAAATATTGTTTCCAAACAAAGCATTGAATCCAAAGTCTGAAGTATTCATTTGAGTTGGAAAAAATTTGTCACGCTTTGGTGTACCTGGTTGAGCATAAATAAACGGAGCTGAAGTCAGTCTTGCAAGATCAAAAACTGGATACATAATTCCACGAATTTGCGTGCTTGAATAATTATCAACAACGGACCCATTATCATTTCCTGCACGCATTAACCACGAAGCTAAAGCAGCTCTAGCAGCTTTGAATCTGTTTTCAAACGGTTTTGCATAATATTCAGCGCAGTTAATTCCGTTTGCTGTTCCGGTCATTCCGCTACATGCAGTTGCAACAGAAACTGAATGCCAAATCATCGCATTTGATTCCGGGGAGTGTGCTTTGAAATTCGAATCACCGCGGAAATCAAAATAATAATCCAAATCAGACGAGCTGCAATTTGATTTAAATGAGTTATAGGCATTGAAGTACTGTGAATCATATGTCTTATTTTGTAAGACATAATCACGAATCATAAATTTCGTCTCACAAATCGTGTTTCCATCAACTCTTCTTTCAATTGCTTGCGGAACATTTGGAAGGGTAAATGTTGCACCACGATTTTTTGCATTCCAAACTGAATCACTTAAATGAATAAATGCTTCGTATTTATCAGACGTTAAATATCGAAATGGATTTTCATCATTCATATTAAAAGCTGGTGCTGCAGAATTTAACATGATGATATTTTTCACCCATTTTATTTTTTCTGCGATCATCGAAGGACGATCTCTGAATTCACCGCACAATTGTGTTAAAAATTTATGAGCAATTTCAGTGACACCTACTGGCGCAGATCCATTATTATAAACTTTGCCAATTGGACTGTATTGGATGATTGCGCGTGGGTTAATATTTGAAAGTCTTGAAAGAATTCGCCCAGCTTCAGAAACTTCATAATCACCATAGTTTGGAGCGGTCATTCCACCAGCCTGAGAACCCGTGCAATATTGCGAAAAAGAGGCCGAAGCTGACGCTTGCGGAGAAGGAAGTCGATATCCTGCACCACTTGATTGCGCAATAGCAGCTGCAGTTGTGACTGGATAATTCATAACCGCAGAACCAGCATTTCCAAGGTTTCCACCAAGTCCATCAACAATTGCTCCACCAGCACCACCACCGTGAGCGCTTCCACCACCGGCTAAAGCCATAGACGATAAAAGACCAACCGAAACTGCGATACCCAATTTGTATTGAACGTTTTTGCGAAATGCATTTTTCATGAATCCTCCAATACAGATGCAGAATGCACGTTTGCCTCCAGCTCAAAGTAGCTTGGATAAGATTTTGGGGTCTCAGACTGAGATAAGTGACTTTGGAATTGCTCAGCTGTCAAAAAACTTGACAGCTCAAGATCCAAAACTCATTAAGGAATCTAGCAGGATCAGCAGCAGAATTGTTGAACGTCCTGATCGATTTATCTCATTTTTGCGTAAGGAGTTGATCTTTGGATTTGATTTACCTCGATTTTAAATACCCAAAGACTTACATGATTTTGAATCTAGAATAATTCATGGTGTTGTACCCAAACAGGCCTTGGCCGTGGGCACTTCGTTAATTCGAATGAAATGATAATTTGGGTATCATGAAGATTTCGGATGAACGCTTGGGATGAACATTTGGTATGAGCATTTGAGATGAACACTTGAGATGAATCTACAGAGAGAATCTTCTTTCGAATAACGTCAGGCACGATGGATAGCGATGCTGCGTCAACAAGATTTGTTTTTAAAAATACTTGACGTGTTTTTTGCATTTCACAATTGAGTTATGTTGAACGAACGTTGTTGGTTTAAATTGTTTTGTTAAATTCAGTGTTTTTTTGTCTTTAACAAGCGCTTAAGCCTTTAGAATCAGAGTTACAGGAGCATCTCAGTCATCCTTGAAATCAGTTTTGAAAATGTGTGATATGATTCTTGAATCAAGGGGATTTGAAATGGAAAACCATACAATGGATGATAGCAAACTTCGTGAAATTAAATCTTGTAATTATAATGACGATAAAATTATTCGAAATAGTTTTCAAGTAAACATAAGCAATGATCAAACTTCAAAGCATCATCAAATTCACGGGTCAAAACATAATCAATTATCTGATTCAAAGAATACTCAAATCCATGTTTCAAAACATAATCAATTATTTGATTCAAAGAATGCCCAAATCCATGTTTCAACTCATGACCAAGTATCCGAGTCAAAGCACGATCACATTCATCGAGTAAAACCTAACCAAACCCATAGTTCAAAACACGATCGCTTGCATGAGAAAGCGTTAGAAGTTGCCGCAACTTACAAAAGAAGTGAAATCGATTTGATTGAAATTTTGCAGCAGGTTTGGGTTGAGAGGAGTTTTTATTATTT
>JBKCTJ010000022.1:0-7828 GCA_046318875.1 Pseudobdellovibrionaceae bacterium
CTCTGATACATTTAAAAAATCGATTTCTGTGAAGGATCAAGCTCCTCCTGCCATCGTGATGCTTTGGGGGCCACCCGCGTATCAAGGCAAACAGTGGGCTTTAATCAAAAACGGAATGGTCATTGGGCGAGCGGTGGAAAATGATATTTACATTGATGAACGGAGCTTGAGTCGGGCTCATGCAAAATTTGAAATTTTTCCAGATCAAGTGCGAGTCATCGATATGGATTCTACCAATAAGACAATGGTTAACGGGAATATTTTGGCTCCCTACGCGCCCTACCTTTTAAATAATAATGATGAAATTCGAATGGGTTCCACTATATTCAAATTTTTAGAGCAAGGAAGCATTGAAGCCATCACGAATCAAAACCTCTATGATAAAGCAAATAGGGATGCATTGACGGGCGCCTATTCTAAAGGATTTTTATTGGAAAAGGGGCCTGAGGTGATTCGTAAAGCTGAATCCCTGAATGAGCCTTTAAGCATGATTGTTTTTGATATCGATTATTTTAAAAAAATTAACGATGGTTACGGACACCCCGGTGGTGATCACGTCTTAAAGGAATTGGGAAAGCTTGTTCAAAGTAAACTCATTCGTTCCAATGATTTTTTCGCCAGATACGGTGGCGAAGAATTTGTTTTGCTTTTGACTGCGACAACTTTAAAATTGGCTTTTGAAATTGGTGAGCGGATTCGACAGACGATTCAAAATCACGAGTTTTTATTTGAAACAAGAAAAATACCTGTGGCGGTGTCATTAGGAGTTGCCGAGCGAAAGCCGACGGAGTCGGATTGGGGTAGCTTTTTTAAAAGGGCCGATGAGGCCTTGTATGTGTCCAAGCAATCCGGTCGTAATCGCGTGACGATTGCTCCTTAATTGAATTTTCCTACCGGTTCTAAGTCTAGAAGATGCTAGCCTTGACTTCTAAGTCACACAAAATATTGAAATCATAGAAGCAGTCCACTTGGGAGAAAACAAATGAAGTTTACATTATCCATTTTAATCAGTGCACTTTTTTTCTTTCAGAGTGGATATGCAGCAACGAACGTCGCCTTTCAAAATATCAAACCACTTCTGAAAGTGGAACATGGGCAAATTCAAAAAATGAAATTTAAGGATTTTATTTTATCACTTCCTGAATTTGTTCGAGAGTTTCCAGAAATGGAAAATTTTTTGAAACATCAAGGGGACGAAGTGGTGACTTATTCGCGGACTGACTATTTAGCCAAGGATAAGAAATATTCTCGGATTTTATTATCAGTGGGAGCACAATCCATCACTATCGAAATTCCTGAAAATGCCGATGCTCTCAAAGGCGATACTGTGATTCAGATTGGCAAAGCAAAATTTCGATCTAGCGATTTTGGAAATCTTGAAGAAACCATGCTGATTTGGAAAGATCAAGATCCAGACTTTTTGCAAAGAGTTGCAGTGAATGAGTCCTTTCGGTTTCTGAATACCGAGGTGTGGGAAAAACTGACTCCTGAAATGCGTGTCACTGTGATGATGCATTTAAGATTGATGGCCCCAGATATTGAAAAAATTCTAAGGCTGAAATCACCAAAAAAATCTAAAGATAAAAAAACAGTGCAAAATATTTTTGAATTACTGGTTGAAACTGCCGAAGCTTTCACTTCGGGTGGTGAGTGCATGGCCGGTGGATTTTATGGAACTTATCAGCAATCTGGTTTTTGCGGAGTCGCTGCAAATGTAGTAGGATTTAATTGCGGTGCTAATCAAAGTCCGTGTAATCCACTTTTTTATCGAAAAACCAATGGAACACGAGGTCTTTGTGTGAATGTTCCATATCCATCGACAGATGTGGTTTCAACTCTGTGTGAAAGTTCAAGCGAAGGTCTTCGTGTGACTAATTTTCAAGAAGCAGAGGCTTTTGTGCGAGCCTATTTACGCAATGAAAATCAAACGGCTTCAGGATTTAGTGGCAACTTAGCGCAATTGTCTAATGACGAAAGAGCAAAACTTGAAGCTTACAAAAATTCGTTGGAAACAGCGATGCAGGCTTGTTATGCACCAGCAAGTGCTGGCTCTGTGACAGTGGATCATACGTCGGCACAGAATTGCACGAACTTAGGAGCACGTGTTCGTTTGCTTCAGCAAGCAATTTCCGGCGACGACCGAGGGGCTTTGCGAAGAGCTGCTGACTGGACAGGAAGAGCAGCATCGGATGCGGCTTCGGGAGTTGGCTCTTGGGTCAGCAGGAATCCATGGTGGACTGCGGGCATCGCGGGAGGTTTAGGTCTCGGAATAGGATTCTTAGTTGGAAAACAGTTGTATAAAAAGAAAAAGCAACCTGCGGTCACAAAAGCTGCGGTAAATCCAGGCCCGGATTGCCCACAAATTTATCTTCAGGTCATGACATGCTGTTCACGGAATGGCAGTTATTATGTGAATTCAAACAGCTGTTGTAGTGGCGGAATTGTAGTTGGATTCGATACAACAAACTGCCGTGCACCGGCAACAACAACAACAACAACAAATCCAAATGCTGGAACAACCAGTTCAACAGGTGAAATTGTGACCAGTCGTAAAACAACAGCACCCCAAAGAACACAGCCAGCACCTGGAAGAAAATGATGTCAAGGTGAACAAATTGTCGTGTTTTGACCACGACCGTCTATACTTTCAAATTTAACTAATCGAGATTATATGGGTTTTGGCGAATTTTTTCTAAGAAATGAAGTCAAAAAATTTTCCCATGCACGCCATTCCCAGTGCGTTTTAAAGGCACTGTGGTTCTAAGTTTTAGGGTTAGATGGACATCAATAACATACGCGGATGCTGTGTTAACTGCGACTCGTCTCAGTTTGAGATACTTGTTCTAGATATACCTAGAGTATATATCTGTCGATAATATTAAACACGCCTCTTGATATGGTTTGAAATATTCGATATAAATATACTATGTGTATAAAAAAACAGACTAAACTAAACAGAATAATGCGAAACTGGCCAGACGGTATGATCATGAGTTCAGTCTCCCTGAGAGCAAAAGGTTATGGCGCAAACTTAATCCAAAAATATAAAAGTCATTTTTGGATAGATGCCATTGGATTTGGAGCCTATAGAAAGTCTGGAGATCATATTACTTGGCCATCAGCATTGGAGTGTCTTCAAAAACAATTGGAATCTGAGGTTCATGTCGGCGGTAAAACAGCAATCGAGCTTCTGGGTAAGGCTCAGTACCTCAAGATGAAAGAAACAAATATTGTTTTGTTATCAAATAAAAAGGAAGCATTGCCTTTATGGATGAAAAATTACGATTGGAAAGTCACGCTCAATTTCAAAGTTAAGAATCTCTTTGAACCCGGACTTTTATTTGGAGAAAAATTAAATGGCTTTACAAATTTAAGAACTGACAAGGCAAGTATTGTGATTTCTAGTCCAGAGCGAGCATTTCTAGAGTATCTCGATGATCTTCCCGATGAATCCAGCTATGCCGAAGCTAAAGAAATTATGGAGAATATGATTTCTATGAGGCCAAGCATGATTCAACACCTTTTGGAAAATTGCAGATCTCTCAAGGTTAAAAGATTGTTTTTGCATTTTGGTGAAAAGGTAAATCATCCTTGGTTCAAAAAATTAAATTTAAAAAAAATAGATATCGGTTCTGGCAAAAGGGTTGTATTTAAAAATGGTGTTGTAGATAAAAAGTACCTCATTACTGTGCCAAGAGATGAATCCTATGAAGAAGTCTAAGTTTTATCCGCAAGTCACACTGTTGCTCGATGTTCTTCCGTACATAGCAAAAGAAGAGTGTTTTGCTTTAAAGGGTGGTACCGCAATTAATTTGTTTGTCAGAAATTTTCCGCGGTTAAGTGTCGATGCCGATTTAACTTATCTCGGGAGTGAGTCCCGCACTGAGGCGCTCTTTAAAACTCAGGAAGCACTTTTAAGAATTAAGGATGATATCGAAAACCATATTGGAGCAAAAGTAACTTCGAGTTCTCGTTTCACCCAAACAACAGACATTAAATTGTTTGTTCATCGTGGCGGCGTTCAAATCAAAATAGAAGCAAATCCAGTTTTGCGAGGCGTACTTTTTCCGGTAAAGGTTTTGCCTTTGCAGTCCTCGGTGAGCGAGGAGTTTGAGAGGGAATTTGAAATTCAAGTCTCAAGTTTGCCGGACCTTTACGGCGGAAAAATCGCAGCGGCACTCGATCGACAGCACCCAAGGGACCTCTTCGATGTAAAATTGCTTTTGGAAAATGAGGGTATTTCACGTGACATCGTTACCGGCTTTTTGGTCTACCTCATGTGTCATCGACGGCCACCACATGAATTGTTAAAGCCAACGCTTAAGGATCAGTCTAAACTCTTTAATTCTGATTTCGAGGGTATGACCAACACTGTATTTAAATATAAAGATTTTCTAGAAACGAGAGATATTTTGATCAATAAAATCAATACCAACCTCAACTCCGAAGACAAGATTTTTCTGATTTCTTTTTTTGAAGGTAATCCAACCTGGAGTCTATTTCGACATCCAAGTGCTCAGAACTTACCAGCCATCAAATGGAAACTTGAAAACTTGAACAAAAATGGTTTAGAAACAAAGAGAAATGCTCAACTCGAGTTACTCAGATCTATATTCTAGGCATCAGAATTGGATACATAGATTCAATACGCCACTAGATTTTACTCACGTCACCAGCAGACTCAAAAATCAGAAGATTACGGTGATGAAAAATACAACTACAGGGATTTAAGCCCTGAAGATTGATTTTTCTGAATTGGAATTTTTAGGGGAGCTGAGGGAGCCCTCACTTGTCTGTATAACTTTTAAAATGGTCGAGAAAATTTTTCCTGTATAAGTTTTTTTAATGGAAAAAATAACTCGTAATTTCAAATACTTAGTGTCATTTTATCCACTTTTTAAGCCGGTCCAACGCGGGCCCAAATTTGCATTGGAAAATAAAGAGTGGGGACGTCATCAAATAAACAAGGGGGGAATCAATCAGTTAAATTCAAATCGTTCTGGTGTTGATGGGGCAGGGACTTTATGGTCCCAACAAAAAAAATTACGGTTATTAACCGAACTAGACATAAAGAGAGTCTAAAACATGGAAACAGAACAGATTCAAAATGCGAATCAAAAAACGGATATTGAGCTGGTCGATGAAACGAAACAGGGGAACCGCAAATCTTTCTCGGAATTAGTCAAAAGACATCAAAAGAATTTGCTACGACTGAGTTTGAGATTTGTAAAGAGCCTAGATTTAGCAGAGGACATCGTGCAAGACAGTTTCATCAAAGCTTATGAAAAGCTCCACTCATTTGAAGGTCGAGCTTCTTTTAAAAGCTGGCTCTTTCAAATTGCGGTGAACACTGCCAGAAATAAGCTGCGCGAAACGAAGCGAGACACAACAGACATCGATAAAGTCCAAGTCGCAGTTCTTGCTGTTGCTGAATCTCATTTAGTTCACTCGGCCATCGCTGCAATGATTCAAGAAGAAGTGGAAAAACTGCCATTCAAACAAAAGACAGCTTTGGTTCTTCGCGTCTATGAAGACCTGAGCTTTAAAGAAATTGCCGAGGTGATGGAATGTCCTTATGACACTGCCAAAGCAAATTACCGGCATGCACTTTTGAAGTTGAAGGAAGTTTTTGAATCTAAAAACGATTTTAAAGAAATCAGTTTCGAGTCCCAAGGATTTTGGCTTGAAATGAATCAATTCGTGGAGGCTGAAGGATGAACCCCGACCCGAAACACACCCATCATAAAAATGCAGTCATCAAATCTGAACTTCGGCGCACTGGGAAAGTCGAACTTGACTTAGATGATCAGTTTTTTGATCGCCTTCATGATAAGATCATGGCTCAAGTTGAAGAAACAACAATGGTGCCGAAACCTCATCCAGTGAAGAAGTTAAAAAACTATCTGTGGTCCAAACCCTGGCGTCGGACCCTCTTGTCCCGTGAAGGATTTGCGGTTTATTTATTGGTCTTTGGCCTGACTTATCAGTCTGCTCAAAGTTCAATCTATTTCCAATGGATGAAGTATCAAACACGAGAAGAGAATATATTAGCCCAAGCTTTGGAATCCCCAGACCTTTTACACAACTTGACGGATGCAAGGCCGCAGAGTGATTTTTTTGTGGACGTTGCAAATCATTCCATGAATGATTTTGACTATGACCAGCTTAAACAAGTCCTTTGGCAATCTGCAGAAAGTGAATCTGAAACTCAATAGATTCATTTTCTGTCTTTTGTTGATCTTCACCGCATCAAATCTGCACGCAAAAAATAGTTTAGAAGAATTGATCATTTGGAAAATCAGCGACGAATTAAAACTGCCAGCTGAAACTGAAAAAAAATTTTCTGAAACTCTCCGACTTTTTAATAGTAAGAAAAATGAAACATCCCAGATCATCGATGGTCAGATCAATGTTCTTAAAAAAATTGAAAACGAAAAAGAACGGCAAATTTGGTTGGATCGATATCGCAAAGCCTTGGTTGATTATAATTCTTTGGTGATCAATGAACACGATGAAGTTAAAAAAATTCTGGGCAATCATAAGTTTGTAAAGTACTTAGAGCTCAAGAGCGATTTAAACAGTCGCATTAAGAATTTGATGTTATCCAAGGATGCACCGGTTTCACCGGGAGATAAAAAAAATCCAAACTTAGATTCAGATAAAAAGTAATTTAAAAGTGTGAATTACGGTTTGGCAAATTTCATAGTGTTGTGTCTCGGTTTGAAACAGATTTGTAAAACTAGTTCATACTCTGAACTAATTTTTTCATTTCAAGAACAGGGTCCTGCGATTTTTCAAGTTGGAAACAAGCTTCCAGAAATTTTGGCCAATCATTTGAGACCTTTGTAAAAAGCTTTTCGAAATCACTGAGGTCTTCGACATAAGTGCGATAAATTAAAAGGCGAGCATTATTTAATTTGAGCTCTGGAAATTTTTTGTAAGTTTGTGTTTTCATTTGCGGCAAAATTTCTGCTGCAAATTTTTTTTGAATCGCTTGAATGCGATCCGCTTTAACAGATTCAATTTTTTGTTCTTCGGTGAGTTGATCATACCAAATTTCAAGGGCATTTAGTTCCTTGGAAATAAATTCAGAAAACAATCGATCATCAATAGCTTCGATTTTTAAGTTTTTTAATGTGATGGAATCAGGACCTTCGCGTTCCAAATAAAACTGTTCAGCACCTTTAGCTCCAATAAAAACGGCAAGTCGTTCATTAAAGTCAGCGTTATTTTTGATGTAGAGGGTCGTGTGAACAGTTTCATGAATGATCGTATCGACTAAGTGAATGTCTTTGTATTTCAACATCGAAGAAACAATGGGGTCGCGGAACCAACCCAAAGTTGAATAAGCGCTCACCCCACGCAGAGAGACATCGAAACCCTGCTGTTCGTAATCAGTGGCGGCATTTTTAGCATCTTCTTCACGAAAATAGCCTCGGTAGGGCATCTTGCCAACAACAGGGTAGGACCAAATGTATGGTTTGAGTTTCCACTTTTCTGCAGCGCTTACAACATAAGACACATGAGACTGATCTAAATAAATAAACCCTGTATAGTTTTTCGATTTTTTAAGACCGATGTGTCTTTCTGCGAAGTCTTTGGCTTCTTTAGCTAAAAGAATTTTTCTTTTTTCTTCATCTGTCAGTTTTTCATTTTTTATAGCTTCATCCAAATCCACTTGTTCGTTGATCATTTTGACTTGGTAATAAGCATTTTTAAGAATGTAAGTTGCTTGGCAGCCCGTATTCATCAATGCAATGACGAGTGCAAAGAAACCAACAATAAATTTAAAACATGAATGTAAGGCCGGCGCGAATGTTTGTATCAT
>JBKCTJ010000023.1:0-9968 GCA_046318875.1 Pseudobdellovibrionaceae bacterium
ATCATCAATTTTGAAATTTTCTGAGCCATTAAATTGAAATTAGTAGCCAACACAGAGATTTCGTCATTCGACTGAACTTTGACCTGAATCTTAAAATCTCCTTCAGCAACTTTTTGGGTTGCTCGTGAAACCTGTTCTAAAGCTGATGTGAGTTGACCTGAGGCAAGCAAGCTGACAATGACTGTTAAACAAATTAACACACCGAAAAAATAACCAGAACGCCTGATCAGCAAGGAGACTGCTGCAAGGGCTTTACCCTTTTCAATAACTGAAACAACAGACAAATCACCATAACCCGTTTTAGAGTAGGACATCAGGACCTCTTGTCCTTTACTTGTTGTCAGCTCTTCCACACCTTGGGCCAATTTTTCAACTTTTTGTCGAATCGATTCATAGGGTATGAAATCTTCGATTTGAGTCATTCCTGCTTGAGGACCAACTAGAATATCTCCATTGGATTTAATCAAAAAAGTTTTTTGAGACCGAGAACTCAAAAAAGACTGGGTTAAATCACGCAAAGGAGCGACCAATAAAAAAAACCTTTGGAAAGGCTTTGCAGGGTCCTCGGGGTTATCAATAGTCACCGTTTCAAAAAACGCATATTCTGCATTTCCGAGAGGCGCAATGGCCCGCTTCTCTGTCATTAAGTCATTTAATATTTTTTTATTGCTGGTCAGAAGCTGCGACACCTCATTGAGAATGAGCTTTTCTTCTGTTCCCTCTTTCAGAAGAGTTTCTTTAAATTGAATATTTTTCTGAACATCAAATTCAAATGAGACGATTAAAGATAAAGAACTCAATTGTTTGAACTGTTCTTTGGAAAGGTCACTGAAAGTCTGATTCGTTACGAAATCCTGAATATAGGGCTTGGAATCTGAAAGCACCCCTTGGATCTGACTTCGCACTTGGCTGGACAATGTGCCAACAAAGTTACTTGAAGAATCAAAAACGTAGGCAATTTTATCTTCACGAAAAATACGGACGGCTAGACTTAGATATGTGGCCAAAGTTAAAACCGGAATCAGTGTCAATACCAACAATAGCTTGTACCGCAGAGGAAATTGTCGCTTTTTTTTTTGAATTGGACGTTGTAAAACTGGTTTTTTTACAGGTTTTGGTGAAGGTTTCATTGAGTCCAGTATGGCGAATACAAAATACGAAGTAAAGCTTCTGTTCACATACTGAACCAGACCTTCCTCCGAATAGAAAAATTTGAATTACGCCGAAATGTCCTTCATGGAATGGATAAACAAAAAATTCAATCAATCGAAAGATCGGCGCCTTATCGCAAAGACGGAGCTGAACTTGGGGAACCGATGAATTTTGAAATTTTCGATACTCACCTCGAAGCGATCCTCGTTCTTTCAGAGGATGAAAAAATCATTTACTGCAATGAAGTCTTTGCCCAGATCTGCGATATGTCTCGCCGAAAAATCATGGGAAAAATAAAATTCAAAGATTTGATCAGCTTCGAAAACCACCTCACAAGAAAAGAATTGAACACGATCTCTGCCCCAACACCATACGTTGAGTGTTTAATTAAAATTGCTGGGCAAAAAGAGCATCTCATCCAGTACACAATTCAAAAATTAGAAAACCAGGATCACTGGCTTGTTTATTTCAAGGACGTCACACTCGAAGAAAGGCTTCAAGAGAAATACCGAGGAGAGCTTCAACAAAAAGAAGGTGTCATCTCCCAACTGGAGCAAGCTAAAGTTCAACTGGAAGACTATTCAAAAAATCTCGAATTGAAAGTTCAAGAAAGATCTGAAGAAATTTTAAAACTGAATGTCAAAATGAAAGCCCTCCTCGACAGCTTAACCCAGGGTTTTTTGATCTTTAATCAAACCGGTGATTGTCTGGAAGTCTATTCTCAGGCCTGTCAGTCCATTTTTAAAAAACCTGTTGCAGGCACAAAGATATGGGACCTGTTTCATCTGAATGAAAACAAATCCACACAGTTTCAGAAATGGATGACCACTCTTTTTTCGGAAATGTTGCCTTTTGATGACTTAAAACCCTTGGGTCCTGAAAAATTACTGATTTCAGACAATACCATTGCCCTTGATTATTACCCCTTAAGAACTGAAGTTGGAATGGAAGGCGTTGTTGTGGTGGCTTCAGATATTACAAATCTGATTCAAGCACAAAAGCTAGCTCAACAAGAAAAAGTAAAGGCTCATTTTATTCTTCAAATCGTGACATGCAAAACTCAGTTCGCTTTGTTCGTCGAAGAATCGCAGCAAATGTTATCTGACCTTCATGGACTTTCAGAGAAGAAAATCATCACTGCTGAAGATAAAAACGAGATCCAGCGCATCCTTCATACACTGAAAGGTGGAGCTAGTATCTATTCACTGCCGGATTTTCCAGATCTTTGCCACCACGCTGAAGAACAAATTAAAATGTCCCATGAAACCACACAGGCCATGATCTTTAAAATATGGAATGATCTGCATCAAGATTTTTCAAGGCATATTCATCAAGCGAAATTGATTTTGAACGAACGTTTTCTATCAAAGACGAAATGGTATGAAATCTACTCTGATCAGGTTGCAACTTGGTTGAAATTACTGAATCACGAATCTTTAAAACAAAACACAATGATTCGCGAATTCACCAGGGAACTTCAACATATTGGTGATGTGAAAGCCGAAATATTTTTTGAACCCTACCGTGAATTGACTGACCAACTTGCAAAGAAACTGGGAAAATCTTTAAAGCCACTGATGATTCAAGATCACCAGATTCGAATTCCCACAGAACCTTATTCACAAATTTTTGGCACCTTTGTTCATTTGATTCGAAATGCTGTGGATCATGGAATCGAAACTCGCGAAGAGCGCTTGCAGGCAGGAAAATCGGAAGATGGTCAGTTAAAGATTCAAATTCAAAAACAGTTGAATGAACATCTTGAGCTGACCTCTTTTCCCCAATCTCAAGAATTATTGAAAATAACAATTGAAGATGATGGCAAAGGAATTTCTGCTGAAGTGATTAAAGCTCTGCTCATCCAAAAATTTCCAGACCAAACTGAAAAATGGAATTCACTTTCAGAACAAACCATCATTGAAATGATTTTTACTCCGGAATTCTCTACCCAATCCAATGTAACTGATATCAGCGGTCGCGGAATCGGCCTTGATGCTGTTAAATTTGTGGTGGAAGAAGTTGGTGGAAAAATAGAAGTCTCTACCCAGTTAGGAAAAGGATCTGAATTTCGAATTTTTATCCCAGCAAATTTACATCTGTCAAAAACTGCAAAAGTGCCTTATTTTCCTGCCGCGTGATGCTTTAACCAAACTTGTTTTAATTTATCTTCAAACACTTTACCTGAAAAAGGCTTCACCACATATTGAGAAACACCTGCCAGTATGGCTTCAGTGACTTGATCCCGCTCGGCCTCAGAAGTCAGCAACACAAAGGGAATTTTTTGGTAAGCATGATTTCCGCGCAGTTGCTTTAAAAATTCCAATCCTGTCAATTTCGGCATATTCCAATCCGAGATCACAAGCTGTACCGGAGATCCAGCAGCATCCAAAGAAAGGATTTTCTGCAAAGCATGTTCACCATTCTCTGCTTCATGGATATCTATGTAGCCCATTGTTTTTAGCTGGCTTTTTACCAATTCACGAATAGAAGGCATGTCGTCGACGACTAAAACACGGGTTTCGAGGGGAAACATTCAAAGCTCCTTTTTGAACGGCGGGCCTGGGTCCATTTTGACCTACTTTTTAAGGATAGAAAAGATGAATAAAAAAGAGTAGTTATTTTCAATTCTCTCTTGATGACCCTCATCTGATTTGCTAGGGTGCGTTCAAACGAGGTTTTAAGTTATGGCAAAAAAAAGCGGAAGAATTATTGTTACACTTGAATGTACCGAAGCACGAGCTGCTGGAAAACCGGTTTCAAGATATACAACGACAAAAAACAGACAAAAAACTCCAGGACGTATGGAGAAGAAAAAATACAATCCAAATCTTCAAAAGCACACTCTTCATCGCGAGACAAAGTGATTTTAACGGATAAAAAAATTCTTGAACATATCGAAACTGGGGCAATCAAAATCGTCCCATTTCAACAAGAATCACTTGGTTCAAATTCCTACGATGTCCATTTGGGTGAAACCCTTGCTGTCTATACAGACAGCGTACTTGATTCCAAGAAACACAATCGAGTCGAAACATTCAAAATTGCTGAAGGTGGTTATGTCTTAACCCCAGATAATTTCTATTTAGGCGTGACGATGGAATACACGGAAACATTAAAACACGTGCCTTTTCTCGAAGGAAAATCCAGTGTTGGTCGCCTTGGAATTGATATCCATGCAACGGCTGGCAAGGGTGACGTGGGTTTCTGTAATTTTTGGACTTTAGAAATTTCTGTTAAAAAACCAGTGCGAGTTTACGCGGGAATGCCCATTGGGCAGCTGATCTATTTCGAAATCAGCGGTGAAATTATGACTCCTTACCACTCAAAATTGAATGCAAAGTATAATGAAGTAAAACCGATTCCCATGGAATCAATGATGTGGAAAAATCAATTCTAACTGGTTCTCATCTTAGATGAATACATAAAGAGCGCCTTGCTCAGGAGATCAAAGTGAAAAAATACCTCAAGGCTTGCCTTTTGATGACGATGTCTTTAGTTCTAGCAAACTGCGGTAAAGCCAAAGACGATGAACTGACAAATAAGATCGACGGTTTCTCTGTTTTGAGCGGAAGCTGCCCTAGCGCTGAGGGAACTCAAGACAAAGCCACTGTTTTCCAAGGAAGCTGTGTTGCATCGTTCAATGTCATTCCTCCGAATTCAAAATCAGCTTATTCCATTGAATCGAAGATTAGTTTAAAACAAATTGGTGCTTATTATCAGATCAACCTCAATTCAGACAATCAAGCTTTCAACACTGGCGCAAGGATCCGATTTACTAAGATCACTGACAGTGTGGCCCAAGCAACTGTGCAGCTAAATAATGCAACGTCAGGCACTGTGGCTTCATATCAAATGAGATTTGTTGATGCGAATGATATCCAAGTCATCGGAACAATTATTCCATCTGGCACAAACACTCGCATCGTCTTCTGGAATATGAAAGATGCCCCTTATACAAACTCGAATATGTTATTCGATTCCTGGAACTCAGGGCACTTCACGAATAACATGCAAGTCAGCCCCAGTGAGATCATGAGCGGTGTTATTCGCGGATTTATGATGCAAGACGCGATTCTCATGCATGCTGTTTTCCCTGAGACGGCTACGATTCCTCTTTAATTCCCGGCTTTGTAAAATCGAATACCTATAAATCTTTAATTCCAAGCACCAACCTAAAAAAACTTATTTATTCACCGTCTGCTGAAGCAATTTGATCTCGGCAGCATCGAGCTGAATTGCCGCTGCAGCTTCCTCCGCAATGTACCCAATAATTTTGGCAAGCTGAGTTCGGTCCGCTGATATGCCCATTTGGCTTTGAGTCGAATTCAACCAAGGTTTCCACTTCGTCAAATAGTCCCAGGCACCGGCAGGAGGGGCACCGTATTCGAGGATATAAGTGAACAAAGCAAACATTTCATTCTCAGCCAAAACACCACTTTCAATTTGTTCCTTGGCCAAAGTCGTTAACAGCTGTTCAAAAAGTGGGAATGCTGCTTTGGCGTCTTCGTACTGGATCAATGCATTGTGATTTAAATCATACTTCAAAAAAACCATTTCGATATATTGGATTACGAAGGGAATTAGAGCAACGTCACGCATCGCCGCCATACCAGCTTCGTCGGGTTTTTTACCGGCTCCGCGAAGAGCCCCATTCAAATAATCTTCCCAGCCGATTTTTGAAACAAGATTGATAAATTCCAAAAATTGGGGTGTGGACTTCATTGCCTCGGGTAAATGTTGTCGATAGGAATCGCTGACACAACTGAACAAAACTTTTTCGCGAACTGTTCCGCTATTAAAACAGTCATTGGAAAGTTTTTTCTCAAGTACTGAATTAATCGTTAATCCTGAAAAAATCATAGACAACAAATCCGTCAATTCAACAAAACTAACCAAATCATCCCCGTTGGAACTCGGTAAAAAAATATTTGCTTCAATAAATCGAGAATTGATAAAAGTCGAATTCACAGAGGAAACAATTCCGAGATCAACAATCAGATTTTGCACAGGATTCCAAGCCGTTGTTGCTTCGACCTGATTGATTCCAATGTAATTTTCAATTCGATTTAAATCCTCAGCAGTTGACCTCAGAACTAATCTCGAAATCATTCGAGTGATGTTCAAATTGAAAATACTTTTTGAATCAAAAATATAGGAATTATTCTTATCGATGATCAATTGCCCTTTGGAATCAAAGGTCATTGGAAATGAAGTCTTTAAACTTCTTTGAACTTCCATTAAACCCGTTTTTAGAACTGCTGAAACTCCAGGACTTTTCAACTTAAGGTCGATATTTTCCCGCAGACCTAAGGAACTGATCTTATTTTTCCCCAGAACAAAGCTTCGTAGAAATTTTTCAGTTTCTAGATAATTGTTCAGCTCGCCGTTCAGAATTTCTAAAGACTTTAAATTGAAACTACTTGGTTTCGCTATATTTTGTAGTCTGTCTTTTGGACTCAACAAAACTGCATTAAACAAATAATCCAAAGTTTTATTCGCAGTGGACTTTTGGAGGTTTTCTAGTATTTGAATATTTTGTAACTCTTGCAAAAGATTCATGAGATTTTGCTTCGTCAACTTTTGTTGTGGTACTTTTTTCAAAACAAATGTCAGGGTTTCGAAACCTGAATCACTCCATTTTTCTATTCGAGCCGGCAAGCGGTCTGAATACAAGCTCTCACCCTGAATGAAATATTTGAAGAATAAAAATTCACTAAAAAACTTTTCTCCAAATTGAAGCGTCGTAAGCCATTGGTTCACTTCAATGACATCCGATGTGTCAGCAAAAACCGTTTTTTTGAAATAAATAAAAAGAGGTCGATATTTAGTCAGAGTTTTTGCCAAAGTAGAATGTTTGAATACTGTTAAAGTTGGATATAATTTTTCAATCTCCGTCATCAAATCATCAAAATCATCGTAGCTATAATGGGATTCAAAAATTTCAGAAGCGACGATTGCCACTTGTTTCAAGTTTTCTTTTGCCGACTCAAAAACAACTTGTTTTTGAATTTCACTCATTTTTTCATTTTTCCAACTCAGACCATACACTTTGTAATAGGGAAACAGTAAATCCGAGATCAACCGAATTTTTTTCAATTTCGATTTTCCATTTTTAAAGTCTTTGACCGTCCAAGCTTCAACACTGCCGCCGAAAACCAGTTTCTTAAGTTTCATCACTTCAGAAACTAATTTTTCTGAAGTGACAATACCCGGCCAAATTTTTGTAACAGTAGAAAATAGCTCGTTTATTTCCGCCGTTTTCACGGAGCCAGAGGCTTTTAGATTCACAAGATCTTCAAAAGTGGAAAACGCATCTTCCAGAATTCGAAAAATAGAGACTATATTTTGAGTATAGTCTTCATCAATTTTCGTAATGAAATACTGATATCGCAAATACTGAATATAACCTCGGCCTGCAAGCAATAGAAAACTTTGCCATTCTGTAGGCTTCACTATATTTCCTTCACCACCTGCGATGGCTTTTTTTAACTCCTGAACAGCTGGTAAAACTTTATCGATGGACTCTGTGAATGCCCAAGTTTCGCCGTAAAAAGTCTGAAAAGCTTCCAGCAGTTTTTTAGAATCGCTTAAAAAATATTCCGGGTTCTGCTTCTCAATAAGATCTGTTAAAGTTTTCGCCGCATTTTGCATTGCCAAGTTAGCTTTCTCAAAAAAATCTAAATTTTCTAAAAATGTATTTTCGTTGGAAGGAATCCATTTTTGCAAAAAGACTTTCATGTAGGGGTTCACATCGACAGCAATGGCAGAAAATTGAGAGAGCAGAAGAATCAATTGATCCAGTTCCGAAAAAGTCAGTTCGTTTAAACTTCCACCGATAAACAATCGTTTGATTTTCATGACTTCAATCTGAAGGGTGCTAGAAATTTTTTGATTTTTAAATTTCAAAGAATTTATTTGTGATTCTAAAAAATTTTGTTCGATGAAAGTTGAAATCTCCTGGGTGGAATAGCGATCGTTTTCACGCCCTCGAACATATCTTTTGAATGCGACGAGAGCCGTGGTAGCGCAGGAAAAAACAGAAGCGACTTCCGTATCTGTTGTAGTTCCACTTGTGAAATTTCCCAAAGAGACTAAAGCTTCAGCTAAACATTGAGTCCCTTCGATTTTCTGCTCGGCTTGTTTTGGCGGATCTTCGCCCACTTTTGGAGTACACTGAAGAGCAAAAGCACAGGCAATGGCCAGAGAGGAAACTTTAAAAAACATAGCCCATCCCTGCATAGTAACGATCGTTTCCTCGGTTTTGATTTAAAAAGCTAGTCACTTTTGATTTTTCTTCATCTTCCACACCGATAAAATCAGCTCCGAAAATCCAAATCCAACTTGGCGTCATTTCATATTTCAATTCGGACTGAATCAGACTTCCCCGTTGATCAAAATCATAGAGATAGCTGTACTGTAAACCCAATGGTCGTTTGAACACTCTGCCCAGAGTAGTCTTCATTTTTCCGCGCAGTGAATTTGAATATTGAAGTCGTTGATCAAACAACAGTAAAGTATCCTTTTGGCCACTGGCTAAGTAGTCAGTGATTTCTCCACCTTCAACTTTTAAATAATCTAAATCAAATTTAGTTTGTGAATTCCAAATTCGCCTCATCATAGAATTTTTTTCCGGGTCCAATACCCAGGAAAAATGAGTTCCCAAGGCACGAATACTGCTGAGTCGCTGAATGGACCAATCTTTCTCGGCTTTTTGGGATTCTGGGGCTTCTTCAAGGTAGGACTGCGACAGCTGAAACTCGTCGTTTTTAAAGCCTAAATCCAAAGACACAATTTGATGGTAAGTCGTCTTTGGACGAACCGTAACGTCAAGCTCT
Source organism: Pseudobdellovibrionaceae bacterium (assembly GCA_046318875.1). GTDB lineage: Bacteria > Bdellovibrionota > Bdellovibrionia > Bdellovibrionales > Bdellovibrionaceae > JBKCTJ01. The sequence continues at coordinate 8,988 of JBKCTJ010000023.1, forward strand.
AAAGAGTCTATTTTCTTGAAATTTTTTCTTTCTAAAATCAATTCATTGACTGGCTTATATCCAGCTGATGATTGAGCAAAAAAACCTTTCTCGTCACCCAACTTCAGTTGTACCGCTGCGCCCGGACGAGCGGCTAAACTCATGCGATCAGGAATATCTAAATTATATTCGATTTTGTTTACTTTGCCTAAAAGTTCAAATTGTGGAGAAGGCGTACGATACCATCTGCTATCAGCAGTTAAAGTTCCTCGCTCTTCTCTGATCTCAGGTCCTTGACTAGGGATAAACATCGGCGAAGCAAATAACAGAAACGAACCTGAATCCCCACGGTTATAATAAAAGAAACCCGTCAATCCTTGGCTTTCAGTTCGAATTGCATCTATGTAAAGCTTGGATTCCCATAATCCTAAACTCCAATGCCGATCCACACGGCTCCAGTCATAGAGTTTACGACCGACACTGAGATGCTCGTCTTGCACAGCTTTAGGCGAGACAAAAACGGACACATAGCTTTCATTCAGAGCTAATTGCGTCGACTGTCGTGCGAAATGGGTTCCCACATAAATATCAGTTCCAATGATCACTTGGCTTGAATCATTTAAATTTCTTTCTCCTGCAAATTGAATTGAAGCCAACTGGGATCTGGTCAATTCTTTCTGCTCTGGAATGGTGCTCAGGTATTCCATAGATTCAAAACGAAGCGTGGTATTAAAATCTTTTTGAATTTTACTTGGGGTCCGTTCTAATTTTAACGTCGTTTGACCCGGACTAGGCCTTGCCGCGGAGCTGGTTTGCGCTGTCACCACGCTAGAGCAAAAGCACTTCGAAAGAGCTAAAGACATTAATATGACTCGTGTTTTTGAAACACGCGGAGCATATGCATCAAAAGGCATCATGTCCTAACAACACCAAAATTGGGGTTGCCGGTCACTCACTATTTTTGAAATTTACAAAAATATATGGTCTAAAACCCATTTTGGA
>JBKCTJ010000024.1:0-11070 GCA_046318875.1 Pseudobdellovibrionaceae bacterium
ACGTAGAAGTATTCGCCGGTTCACTGAGACTGTTTTCCCCGATGATAAAATAAAACAAGCTATAGATGCAGCCATTCTTGCACCGAATTCATCAAACACTCAGACCTGGGATTTTTTTTGGATAAAAACTCCCGCGATCAGGGACAAAGTCGTGGAAGCCTGCTTAAGTCAGTCTGCAGCCAGGACTGCAACTCAACTTGTTGTGTTTACTTCCAACCGGAAACACTGGAGAAGATCCCAAAGACCCCTGATAAAATACTTGGAAAGTGTAAATGCACCTAAACAAGTTCAGGATTATTACAAAAAACTGATTCCATTGACATATCGTGCGGGGTTATTCAGCATTTTTGCTCCTTTAAAATGGATTTTAGCAAATGGAATTGGACTGTTTCGACCGATGTTGCGTGGCCCATACTCGAACCGTGACATTCAAGAAGTTGCAACCAAATCTTCAGCCCTTGCAGCCGAAAACTTTGTTTTGGCAATTACAGCTTTAGGTGGAGCCAGTTGTATGATGGAAGGTTTTGATGAAAGCCGTTTAAAAGCAATTCTTAAGCTTTCCTCGTCGACAAAAATTACCATGGTCATTGGTATCGGTTATGAAGCAGAGCTAGGAACCTGGGGACCACGCTTTCGAATACCCACAGAAGACGTTCTGCACATCGTTTAATTTAAAGATGCGGTCACAGTCATAATTTCTGGGTCAAAGTTTTTTGATCATCCCGAAGATATCGACATAAAAAGTTCGCATTCAAAAAAAGGATCAGGTCTCCCTGATCCTTTTTTGTTATTAAGCTGCCGGAGTCAAAAATTTCAAAATAGTTTGAATCTGAATCACTTGGTTTGCCAAAGTTTTTTCCAGTTCAACAATCATGTCACCGGTTGCTTTTTCCAAATTCAATAGTTCATTGACTGAAGCGGTAGTTTGAACAAGCTTTGCATCTTCAACAGCTAAGCTTTCCGTTTGAAGATTCAACTTGGCCTGTGCAGCGTCCAATTTCACTTTTGTGGCAGTAATTTTTGCTGGCAGAGTCGTGATATTTTTTTTCGCTTTCTTGAGCAAGTCTTCGATATCACTCAGTGCTTTTTGCGCAGCTTTCAAATTGTCAGAAAGCAATTCATACTGGTTTTCTTTCTTAAACTGTGACAACTCCGACTGTTTTCTTCGAACTCTTGCAGACGCATCAACCAAGCGATTCTCGGCTTGTAAAAGATCACTTTCAACTTGGCGCCGTTCTTGTTCAGCTCGTGGTATTTCAAATTGTTGTAAATCGCGAGTGCGTTGATCGTTGCGATTTGCCGCAATTTCTAGATTGCGCAGTTCAGCGCTTAATCTATTCACTTCATTTAAAAGTCCACTTTGAAAATTTCGAACCTGGCGTCTGATATCCTGTTCAATCCATTGCATTTGAGCTCGAACATTTTCAAATTGCTGACGGATTTGATTTAATTCCGAATTTTTATTATTCAAGAGTGCTTGCACTTCTTGAAGTCGACCAATTTGACTGCTGCAATCTTGGGGAGGCTGGGCGGCACGGCATTGTTCAACTTCAATTTGCATCACTGACACTTGGCCTTGAAGAGCACCGATTTCGCCAGGCAAAATTTGTTGTCGTCTTCTCAGGTCTTCGAGCTGAACTTGATAATTTCTGTATTGAAAATTTGAATCCAACATCCTTCGAACTTCCATTTCTACATTATAGTTTCTGTATTCAAATTCTTTTCGGCGAAACAAATCACTGATTTGTGCCGCATGAAAATCAATCTGGGACCGCTCTTGTCGAAGCCGATTAACTTCGTTGGCCATTTGATTTAAACTGTCAATTAATTGTGATCTTCGGAAACTAAGATCCAGAGCAGCTTGCTCTAAATTAGCTTCTTGAGTTCTCAGAGCAGATAATTCGGATTCAATTTTTCTAACTTGGGCTTTCACTGGATCTAAAGCGGCTTGTGCCAAATCTTTTGCTGAAACTAATCCAGGGATTTTCTCTTGATTGATTGGCAAATCCGTTTGGCTTTGTGCCAGCAGAGTTTGTTCTTCATTTAACTTGATGCTTAAATCGCTGACTTCTTTTTGAGACTTTAAAATCGTCTGTGAAATGCTGGCAATTTTTGTTTTGAGTTGAGCATCGACCTGCTTTGTGGATTTCAAGTTTGTTTTCGTCAGTTTCAATTCTGATTCTTTCAATTTCAATTGAGCATCATTAGAATGCATTTGTTGATCCAACAAAAGAAGTTGCTCAAGAGTTCCCTCAACAGCAACGGCTTTCTTCAGGTCCTTTTTAATTTTATCTGAAAGAGCTTCATTCACAATTTCTTTCGAAGCTCGGCATTCCCTGGTTTTTTGCAAAACTTTGGTGGAACCCTTTAAAGAAACTCGAGCTAGAATGGCTGCTTTTCCTTCACCAAAATAGATATCCAAAATAGACTTCGTTAAAAGCAAATCCAAAACATCTTCATTTCGGTGAGGCAGAAGAATAAATTCAGACACGCCAGTTTCGGCATTCACAGATAGAGTCAACAAGGGATAGAGGGTCTTGCTGTCTGGGCGAACATAAGCTGCTTTGATTTCCGCGGGCAAACCGGCAGCAGTCAGAATAATTTGCGCACTTCGATCTTCTTGTTTAGGCACAACAATTTTCAATTCTGAAACGATTGTTGAAGTGATTTTTTTAGTTTCTGCGACACAAGCACTAGATTGAGTTTCCGAATCTGTGATTTGAGTCACAGACCAGTCCTTTTCAGTCAACAAAACTTGTGAAACCTTTTCTGCAGAAGCATTCCAAGTCATGATGCAAAGAAGCACACTTGTGGCCAAAGGCGCTAAATAGATTTTCATTATTTCCTCGTTTTTAAGTTTTTAATTTATAACAATAGAGTCAAAAGGACCCTGCCTGGGAAAGCTACAGCAAGGTCAATGCCATATAAGAAAAGACAAGACGGCTCTGGAATTTATGTCAGGTGAGTGGGTAGCAAATAGAATGTTTACTGCTTTGAATTTAAAATTGGTGCGGACGGCAGGAGTCGAACCTGCGACCACCACATTCGTAGTGTGGTACTCTATCCAGCTGAGCTACGACCGCATCTTTTCAAATATCAGCTCTGTATGTGCCACCTTGCCCCCTGTGAGTCAATTCAATCAACTTCACAAAGTTCAAAAAGAATGCTGACCAGGTAAAAATCCAGGTCAAATCCTTGATTTCCGAGGAGGTCTTTGGCAGTGTGTTTGAAAGTTAACTCAAATCAGCTCGTTTTTTGCGGAGAGGTGGGTGAGTGGCTGAAACCAAGCGTTTGCTAAATGCTCGTACACCAAAAGTGTACCGAGGGTTCGAATCCCTCCTTCTCCGCCAGTTTCAAGTAGCATAATTCTCGAACAGCTAAATGAGCTGATCAAAGTGAAAATATCAAAGAAAAATCAAACACATAACAAAAGCAAAGCTCTATAGAATCTTTTCCTGAATATCATGTGAAATCACTCGAAATCATGGGGTTTGCAGTCAGTTTGTAGTGATCGCCTGTGGTGAATTTATAATTCACCACAAATTCATATTGTCCAACGATTCATACTTCATTTGACCCAAGAACGAAAAGCGATGTGCTTTACAAACAGTCATCAAAATAGGGTCGTTTTGGAAATGGAAATGGATATCGAATGCTTTGGATAGAATCTCGCAATATAAAAACAAGCCCTGGTCTAAATAAGTGTTCATTTGTCGGAACATGTTCATCTTTGTGGAATAATTTACGTATTCCAACAGAAATCCCGATTTTTGCTTCAGGACACTGAACACCATGCAACGAAAAAGAAAAAATATAAATTCATTCGCCAAAACTCTATCAAATATTCTTGATGAGAAGCATCTTGGTGTGCGCGAGGCAGCTCGAATGGCAGGAGTTGGTCCATCGACTATCATGTCTTGGCGTTCAGGAGCTTTGCCCGAGGATTACTTTGCAGTAAAAAAACTAGCGAAAGCTCTTGGCACAACGATGTCATTTCTTTTGACTGGCGAAAACGACTCAAGACCCGAAGGTGCACCATTAATTTCTGAAGTATTTGAGCTCGGAGATGAGCTGTTCGACGGATACGCAAAAATAACAATTCAAAGATTAGTACCAAAAAACAAAAAGGGAGAAACAAAATGAACTACAAGATAAAACGACAACTGATACTTTTGCCAATATTTCTGAGTCTCGGCGCCTGCGCAACAGGAGTCATTCCACCTGCTGAAGTTCGTCAGAAGGAGTATATGATAACAACGACTGCTAAAAAAGCAGATGCATATTCAAAAGCTCTTGCTCACTTATCAAAACAATTTGGTGATGCAAATTCAGCGATTAAAGTGAAGAACGAAGCTTCAGGACAAATCGTTGCTAAAGGCGCCGTTCTTTGCAATGAGCTTCCAGGGGACTACGTTAGTAATTTTGATCTATCTTTCGATTTAGATTTTCAAGCAAAAGACAATAAGGCCAGATTATTATTTGAAGACCTTCTCATAAAATATAGTTCAAGTGACAAGCTTCTAGGCTCTACGAATACGAATTATGGTCGACCAGCACCAGCCCATATGAATATCAAAAATAAAGAAGATGTTGAAAAAGTCGGCAAATGTCTTCAAGTGATTGTTGATGGCGTGACAAAATCAATCAATGGAAAAGACTGGTAACAAATGAATACTTTCAACTGGCTTCGCAATATTTTTGGAATACTGTTTTCTCTCGTTATGGGTGTAGCACCCATATCAAATGCAGTCGCATCCGATGGAATCGTGCTTGGAACAATGAAAGCAAATGCATACAATTCAATATTAAAAAAGCAGCTTCCAATTGATTTGGATTTCACAACCACCTCTAAAGAATTTTCAAAAGGTAAGGTAAAAGAAGTGATGATGTGTTTGAATGAAGTCCTTGTTTCGTCATGCTTCGATTTAAACGCAAAACAGAGAGCCAAGTTAGTTGAACACATTTCAAAGTTTGAAGCTTGGTCCAAAATAGCAAAGGAAAAAAAAGATAGGCTAGAAAAAGATATTGGCAAAATAGTATTGAAAAAAGCACAATTTTTAATGAACAAACAATGGTTTTTTCAGTTCAGCACATACAAAATCGAATCGTCATTCTTTTCACAGAGAGCAGGACTATATCAGTTTGTGATGTCGTTTCCAACAATTCAGGCTAGCGATAATGAATTTATTAAACACAATCCGACGACACTTTATTTCAGCGAAGAAGAGGCGGCTCAGTTCAAAAGTCTTTTAATCGAAAGTAGCATTGTCGAGAAAGTCACGAAAGCTGTGGAGCAAAAGAAAAAAGTAGACTCATCATATAAGTAATAACAAAAAAGAGGGCGAATCCTGAAAGATGAGCTATTTGTCGCGAAAACGCTGATAAATAAATATTATTTCGAAAAAAAGAATTGATCATTAGGTCAGATGTTTTCTGACCTCATGATCAATGAAGCAATCATGTTTTTGTCAAAGTCATCACTGCTGGTTGCCGCCGCTGCGCTACTTCTGCCCATATAGGGACTTAACAGTTTTGCACAGTTTTATGGTTTATAGCCTCACACTATAAAATCGTGGCGTTCTGCTCGAGTCTTCTGGCCTTCGTTTCTCGAGTGGCCGTTCAATGAATATCCGTCTCTTCCTTAAAATTTACCGATGAGTCCCGGCGCTTTTCGTCTCTCTTTCGGGCGAGTACCCGATGCTATTATTTCACAGTCCACTGCGAAAACAAAATGACAGTACACAGCTTAATAAGCTAGAAAAAACTTGCCGCCAAACAAATTTTTCACAGCTGGAATGAGAAATCATTTCTTAGTTATTTCTATTTGTCTAAATCAGTTTGGATGAGGATTTTCGGACGTTTCCAAAAAAATTGCTTGTCAGGAAGTACTTTGATTTCCTGACCTACAACTGCAAATCAAACAAGGGGTTTAACAACGCATTCGATAATTTTTCGGGGACGAATTTTTAAATTCCTAAAGCATTTAAAGGGTTGCCGGCGAAATGCTCTTGTCACAAAATTTCAGAAGAACGCAAATTTTCGAGTTTTCCGAATAAATCCTGCGCTATCTCAGGCGCATTTTTTTCACTATTGCAAAAAGAAAGCGACCAAAATTCTCCTCTGAAAACTGTCATAAAAAGATATTCAATGTAGCGGGGACCTCATTTTTTCAAAATAAATTCGAATTAAATGGCAGTTCGTTCGTTAAGTTTTGAATTGAAAGGCCATCCAAAAATTTTGTAATGATTTCTATAAAAGTCATAATTTCTATTTAGTTTTTCATGCAAGTTAATCCTCTTGCAGAAATCTTCTTGAATTTCATCGTGGATTGATCAATTTCCCAAGCCATTTTAGCCGGTACTTTTGATTCGCGTTGGTCTGTTTCCAAAATGACGAATAAATTCTTATTATTTTTTTTCAGACCATTCACAAGCTGTGCCTGGTCAAGCCTGTGGATTATCCTGCAAATCAAGGGGAAAGGGCAACACATCGGCTATCGTTTGAACATCTTTACCATAAAGAAAAGCAAATATGGGTGGGAGCATTACCCGACAAGTGATCAGAGGCAGTAAAGTTCCAGTATTAGTTTTGAAGTAAGTATCCTGAGCACAACTTGAAGTATTCTTTAAAATCAACTTAGTTAACGCTGAGGTTGTATTGTGAGGAAAGCTTCTTTTTTTTGATTTCCGAGCAAATGCTCGATGTTTTTTTTCACCACTTATGATGTTTTCGCAACAAGCTTGCTCGTCGCTTTGACAAACCCAACAGAAACACCCATGGTGACCAATGAAGCGGAACGTTTTCATTTAAAGGGGGTATTTATGCAAGCAACTGATTTAGCAATTCAATATTCTGGTTTTGAACCAGCAGAAGATGTGCAAGCTCGCCTGTATCATACGCTGAATGATTTATTAGATGAATCTCCTTCCGGAGCCTTTATAAAGGCGACGTTTACAAAACCCGACAAAAAAGAATCCATGATCAAAGGTGTTCTTCAGGTCAATTGCTGTAGCGGACCTTTTCTGGCTACTGAGGTCGGTAACGACGTCTCTGAGTTGCTTCAAAGTTTGAATGCAACGATTCGAATTAAATTAGACAAATGGAAAAACAAACGATTTCTTCGCCCGTTAAGTACTGGGCCTAGCGACTCAATTTTTTTATAAATCTAAGTGACACTTGACCCAAGTGTCACTAAATATTTATTGTTTAGTTAAATTAAGACGATCAATCATCTGTTCGAGGCGTTCAGCCGGTTGGGCGCCTGGCATTGAAACTCCGTTGATCATGACGACTGGCGTTCCCGTGTATCCAAAACTTTGAAACTCTGCCATATCAGCATCAATTCGTTTTTGAACTTGTTCCGATTTAATATCAACAGCCAATTTTTTTAAGTCAGCTTTCGCTAACCCTGCGGCCTTTTTCAGGAATGCCTCGTCAGTGAGCTGTCTTTGGTTTTCAAAAAGATAAGTGTAAAAAGCTTCGGCTTTTTTCACGTCTTGCATTTTAATCGCTTCAAAATAACGTGAAGCTGGCATTGCTTCCGGATGAAAATCCAGAGGCATATGTTTGTAATGAAATTGGATTTGTGATCCTCGGCGCTTTTTTAATTCTTTCAACGATAAATACCCCGATCGGCAAGCTGGGCATTGAAAATCAGCGTATTCAACCACTGTGATTTTTGCCGTGGGCGATCCAAAAAGTCGGGTAGAGTCGTTCAGAACAGGCTTTTTTGGATTTGCCATTTCTGCATCCAACTGCTTTTGCTGTTCCGACATTTGGGTTGCATACATCTGTTCTTGAGCTTTTTTAGCTGCTCGATTTAAAACCGTTAAAAATTCCGCTGGATTTTGTTCGATCACATCGTACAAAATTTGCGGATTTTTTTTCAACAATTCGGCCAGTTGTTTTTCGTCCGTTGATGCGCAACCTACTCCAAGCAAAAGAATCACTGCTAAAAACGCTTTAAACACTTTCATATTTCTACCTCTGCAAATAATGCCCTTTGATCTTAACAGTTAGGCCCCCCCAGTAAATCGGAAAGCGAGAGGTCCAAGAAATGCTACTTAAGTCCAGGTCAGGACGCAGCAGCCCCTATAATGTTGAAGGAGCCCCCCGTGAGTTACAAAAAGAAGTCTTCCGCCCAAATATTTTACAACTTTCCTTTCCCAACACTGTTTTCTATCATTTGTCTAATGGCTGCTCTGTTTTCTGGGAGGTCAGTTTTTGCCCAATCAGTCAGTTACGGACCTCCAATTCCAGTCCCGGCTTTGGTCGTGAAGAGCTATACCCAGTGGAAATCCGAAAAAATTCAATTTTTAAGCTTCAAAATTCAGGAAATTCAGCAAAAACAAAGGACCGAGCCCGGGTCCATGAAACCCAAGGAAATTGCAGTTTTAAAAGAAGCGGAAGTTTCAGAAATGGAAAATCTGCGCATGGCCAAAAAATTAAGGATTTCAGACTACTTAATCACTTATATCTTTGGATTTTCCAACCGCAAAGCAGCTTTAAGAGAAGCTGCGACTTTAATGAGTTCTACTGAAATTGCGGAAGTGATGGAGGCCTATGCCCATTCTTTTTCCAAAAAAGAAGTGGGTTCGGTGCCATTATCTGCAGATTTGATCGGTTCCGACATCGATCAATAGTTTTTTCTGTGTGACTGCTTTTGATAAAGCAATTCTAAATTCTTCAAATTTATTTACATCTCCTCCCTTGACAGCCTCAAACGGCGCGCCATATTGCTCTAGGCTATAAAAGGTATAAGTAATTCAAATCGCCTCTTCTCCTAAAGAAGTGGCTAAAAAATGGAAATCAATGGGAGGTTTCAGATGGCTAAAAGCGAACTTGGTGTAAGACCGCTTCACGATCGTATTCTTGTAAAAAGAATGGCTGAAGAAGAAAAAACTGCGGGTGGATTAATCATCCCAGATACTGCAAAAGAAAAACCTTCAAAAGGTGAAATCGTTGCTGCTGGAAAAGGCCGCGTAACTGAAGATGGAAAAATTCTTCCATTAGAAGTCAAAATTGGCGACAAGGTTCTTTTCGGAAAATGGTCCGGTACAGAATTGAAATTCAACGGTGAAGAATACCTCATGATGAAAGAAGAAGACATTTTAGGTGTGATGAACTAAGTCTCTCAACGAGGCCTGATTCACACGATCTGATCTGTTCACTTTCAAAATTTAAAAATAAATCAATCTATTAAGGAGATTAACAAATGAGTAAAGAATTAAGATTTTCAGAAGATGCACGCACAAGTATTCTGAAAGGTGTTAACGTTTTGGCTAATGCAGTAAAAGTAACTCTTGGACCTAAAGGTCGTAACGTAGTTATCGAAAAATCTTTTGGATCACCTTTGATCACAAAAGATGGTGTGACTGTTGCTAAAGAAATCGAACTTGAAAACAAGTTTGAAAACATGGGCGCACAAATGGTTAAAGAAGTTGCTTCTAAGACCAATGATGAAGCTGGTGACGGAACAACAACTGCAACTGTTTTGGCTCAAGCAATTTATCGCGAAGGTGCTAAAATCGTCACTGCTGGTCACAATCCAATGTCATTAAAGCGCGGAATCGACAAAGCTGTTGAAATCGTTGTTACAGAATTAAAAGCAATGACTAAGCAAGTAAAAGGTTCAAACGAAGTTGCTCAAGTTGGAACAATTTCCGCAAATAACGATCCTGAAATCGGCAAAATGCTTGCTGATGCAATGGAAAAAGTTGGACGCGAAGGTGTGATCACGATTGAAGAATCTAAAACAGCTAAAACAGAAGTGACAGTTGTTGAAGGTATGCAATTTGACCGCGGTTACTTGTCTCCATATTTCGTAACAAATGCGGAAAGAATGGAAGCAGTTCTTGAAAATCCATATATCCTTATTTATGACAAAAAAATCTCTTCAATGAAGGACATGCTTGCAATTTTGGAAGCTATCCACAAGCAAGGCCGTCAAATGTTGATCATTGCTGAAGACATCGAAGGTGAAGCATTAGCTACTTTGGTAGTTAATAAATTACGTGGACAACTTCACACATGTTCAGTGAAAGCTCCAGGGTTTGGCGATCGCCGAAAATCAATGTTGGAAGACATTGCAATTTTGACTGGCGCGAAAGTGATCTCTGAAGATCTTGGACGTAAGTTAGAGCAAGCAACAATTGCTGACTTGGGTGTTGCTAAGCGAGTTATCATCGACAAAGACAACACAACAATAATTGATGGAGCTGGTAAAAAAGCTGAAATCACTGCACGTGTTAACCAAATCAAAGCTCAAGTTGAAGAAACAACTTCTGACTATGACAAAGAAAAGCTGAAAGAACGTTTAGCTAAACTTTCTGGAGGCGTTGCTGTTGTTCACGTTGGAGCTCCAACGGAAGTTGAAATGAAAGAAAAGAAAGCTCGTGTTGAAGATGCATTGAATGCAACTCGCGCAGCTGTTGAAGAAGGTATCGTTGCTGGTGGTGGAACTGCATTGTTAAGAGCTGCTCAGAAAATTGATAAATCAAAATTTTCTGAAGAAGAGCAATGGGGAGCAAATATCATTAAGCGTTCTTGTGAAGAGCCTATCAGACAAATCGCACAAAATGCGGGTCTTGATGGAGCCATCGTTGTTGACCGCGTTCTTCAGAACAAGTCAGTAACTTTCGGTTACAATGCTTATTCTAGCGAATACACTGATTTAATCAAAGACGGCGTTATCGATCCAATGAAAGTTGTTCGTTGCGCTTTAGAGAATGCATCCTCTGTTGCATCTTTAATGTTAACAACTGAAACAATGATCGCTGAAGCTCCGAAAAAAGAATCTGCCCCTATGGGTGGTGGCGGTGGCCACGGTGGTATGGGCGGAATGGGTGGCATGGGCGATATGATGTAATTGTTTACATCAATCAACAAGTGTCATTGAGAAAAGCCTGGGTCCATCCCGGGCTTTTTTTTAAATAAATTTTGTTTTTGAAATTGAAATCACCATTTTCATTCCACAACGACTTAGGCCATTTTGCGAAGTCTTGGTGTTGATCTTGGAAAAATTGATTTTCTGGGCGATATCAAGCTCAAGGATCTTTAAAACAAGTATTC
>JBKCTJ010000025.1:0-8228 GCA_046318875.1 Pseudobdellovibrionaceae bacterium
TAGCACCCCCTTGCTTATAATCGAATATAACACGAGCTGCGCCCTTTTCCAACTCTCTGAAAAAACTTTTCGTCTGTCAGAATTTTGAGATCACGAAATGCCGTCATGTGCGAAACATGGTAACGTTTGCAGTAGGCCCTAACATGAATATCTTCACCCTTATCTGTAATACGAAGCAGATGAATTTGACGAACATTGAAATGAGAAAAATTGCTTGGCAGATGAAAACCTGTTGAAACTGCAGCCTGTGGAAGGCGTTGGTAAACTCGACCAGAATACTTCATATTCTCTTTGAAATCCAAGATATCCATTTGAAGACTATATCCATCTGGTTTTAAAGAAAAAAGCTCAGTTTTTTCTCCGACCTGCAATCGCAGTTGATGAATTGTCGTATGGACAAGGGAATCGTGACGTAAAGCTTCATACTTATAGCCCCAAATGCGTTGAATAATTTGCTCTTTTGTCACAAGGACCTCCTCACGGAGTAGCTCCAAAATTTTTCGAGGGATACCTTTAATCTTTTTTGCGGAGAGATAACATTCACCGTCGTGAAAAATCAAAGCATGGGAATTGTGGACGTCTAAAATAAATATTTTTGATTGAGGATCCCAGCCATTGGCTGTACCAATTAAACCCCACAATCCCTTCTGAACCATTTCTTTTGTCACTTGAAAAGGATTTTTTTTCACACGATCTAAAAGATCTCCAAGTGGGTCTTGTCCTCTTGAAATGATAAAACCTAAGGAACCCTTTTTCCTTGCGTTGATTCGCTTTGGAATAAAGGAGGTTACCTTTTCTATTTTTTTGCTAAGTGCCTTGTCAATTTTGCTTGCGAGCTCTTTTTGGAATGGCCTAGCACGCATCAATAATTCTTTTTCTAATCCGTAGGATCTGAGAATATGCAGTTGATCCACGTCTTCGATCAGATTCATTCGTGCAGATCGGACCATTGTAACAGCTTCGATATCCGCACCTTGCAAAAACAAAAAATAAGCATATCTGTGCAACAGCGAAGCGATTTGCCTCCTATTTTTTGCAGCATAAATCCCTGGACTTATCTGACTAAACAGGCTTTTAACCTCATCAAATAAACCAGCATGAATATACTGGCGAAGGACTTCGAGCTGTAGAGTATTTTTTGAATAAGTGTCTTGAGCTTTTAGCACTTTTTGCAAATTTTTAAGTTGAGCTATGGTTTCCAAGGGAGCACAGGAAATTTGTGACTGATAACAAAGTTGAGAGACTTGATAGCTTGTTGCCAGACTCTCAGCTTGAATAGAGTTTGCCAGATCAATCACAGTCTGAAATGTATCAAGAGATTCTTGAACTTGACCTTGATAAAAATAAGCATGGGCGACGAGATCAAGAGCCATCATTTGTCCCCAAACAAATTTTATTCTTAGGGCCGCACGATAAGCTTCTTCAGCTGCTTCAAGAAGCTTCGTGGTTTCTCCGGTAAAGAAACTGAAGAATCCTTCTCCTTGAAAAGTAAAAAATCGACTCAGATCATCATTTGATTTTTGAAAATTTTTAGAATTCAAAGTAAAGAGCTTGCGCGCTTCTGAATATTTGGATTCCCTTGTTAAAGTTAAACCTAGAAAAAAATTTCGACCAAAAGGATTTGTATTATCTTTTGGAAACTCTTCAGCTTCCCACTGCTTTCCTAAAAAACAAAGTGCACCCACAATCAGAGTTCCGTGCAAAACACTCTGGACTTGGTTATTGGATGAACTCCGCCAAACTTCTACAATCTCGCGGTACATTCCACGTTGAAAGAGATTCAAAATATCCGTTTTTTTTCTCATGTTTCATTGAGTACGAATAGAAAACTGAATTGTCTTTGGTACTCTCTTTTCGTTTCAAAAGTACTACAAGCCTTTGAACATGTCAGAAAATTAATAAGTTTTTAATCCAGAACGGGCTAGCTTGTAATTAATATCTACAGTGATAAAATCTTTTACAGATCCTAAAAAAATTGGTTTTTATTTTCGATTATTAGAATCGAACTTTGTTGCTCAATAGATCAAAAGATACTTGCAGAGTTGGAATTGCTGCAAATGGCACAAGACTTTAAATTAAACTCAAAAAACATAGGTGACCTCGTGGACCAATATGACCATGCTGGAAGGTCACAGACAAAATAATATAAAAAAGAAGCAGAGTGCTCAGTGTTGCGCAATTTGATTTTACGCAGTGCTTCGAATGAAAAGGGGATTATAAACTGAAGATTTTTCCTTGAGAGATTTAATCGTTATCAGCAAAAGTGCCAAAGGAACCAAGCCATGTCCCAAACGAAAAACCATTTCAGGTAACCATTGAGCCAGATCATAATTCATACTGGAAAAGGAAACGTTCGAGATTGGTCGTGCCGCTGCAGTTACAAGCCCCCAAAACGTTGCATAAGCCAATGCTTCTTTGGTTCGAATTCCAAACATGAGTGAAATGGCGATTAAAAAATCGATGATTCCTGCAATTTTTAAAAAGAGCAAAGCCCCTTCATTTTGAATTTGCAGAATGCTCATTGTCATATCTAAAAAATGTCCAGGAACTGGGTAATATCCCACGGCATATAAACCGTGGCCTAAGAAAGTAAGCGCTACGGCAGCGCGAAGAATATCACATACAAGCTGATTGGAAATTTCTTTTCTGCTTGCATAAAGTAAAGCCACCGGTGTTCCAAATTGAATGGCATATTCCATCAACTCACCAATTTGAAAAAACTTTTCTTTGAAGTATAGAAATGAAACAAACAACATCAACACAGAGCCCATTGAAAAAATAAATTTATGTATGCGAAAGCGTGAGGTCACAAAAAAACTGCTGATCCCCGCAAACAGGAAGACGACGCCAAAAATTTTAATAATGTTTTGGATCCATTCATCGGTTTTCGCATTCGTGACATAATCATTCCACGAGACGCCAAAGGACTGCACCAAGGGTTCCATCAAAGATTCATCCCACAACAAAGATCTGAGTGGACTATCCCACACCAAATGCTGCCAAGCTCGACCGAAAAAAATCAGAGCACAAGCAAGTTTTAAAATCGTCATCGCATCCACTTTGGAGAGAACCTTCTGAAGTTTCAATTGGCAACTCCCATTGAAGACAAATTCATTTGCTTTTGACGAACAGGAATTACAACAGTGGACCCTTCAGCCGGTTTCCAAATATCTAAGTTTGCGGGTATTTGAAAAAGAGTAGAATCTGTTAAACTTGCAACTTGATCCGCATTATCAACTTTAACAACTTTGATTTCCACTTTTGTTGAATCTACAAAAATCCAATTAAAATGATTAAATCGCCCACTGCTACGAGTCCATGGTTTTATATCATCGTTATTTCTAAGAGGAGCACCCCAGCAGCCTTCGCCTACGTAAACTGTTCCTTCCTCATCATCGCGAATAAAACCTTCGGAGCTTCCTTGTCCAGTTGATGGACGAATGGGCCAAGTGGTTTTTACCGTGTGTGAGTCTGCTTCGTTGACAACGTTCATTTGATATTTGTGAAACAAGTCTGCCCAATATCGATATTGATTTGTTCCTTCGCTTTTCCCAGAAGTGTGAGGGCGCATCGGTCGGTGATATTGTCCAAATTTCCAAAGAGTGTCTTCATGGTTCGCTAGATCAGATTGAAGCCAGTTTGTTTGGGCCCCCGCGATGCCACTTTCCGAATTCAAAGTATAAACACGAAGTAAATTTCCACCCACATTTACAGCGTAATAAACACCTGGTGTCGTATCAAATAGTTGTTCGATCATTGCGTTTGAACTTTCGTGATTTCCGCGAGCAGCAATAATGGGGAACATTCGCCCATCTTTCGCAATAGTTAATTGCCAGTCCTGAAACCATTCTTTCCATTCCTGGGCACTTCCTCCCCCGGTCATATCACCTGAAAACATAATCAAGTGTGGCCTTAATTTACTAACAAGTAGGTTGGCAGCTTTTCTGGGAGTCCGATTATTTCTAGAGTCCCCGCCAGCAATGACGGACAATCTTTCATTTGGAGTATTCGGTGAAGTCTAAAACCAAAATCTAGCACTGATGCCAATATTGTCTTGAACAACAAAGTAATAAGCAGTGTTCGCTTTTAAATGAGTCAAACGGACGAAGGCATTATTCATTTCGAGGTATGGTCGAATGATATTTGGCTGAGCAGACATTTCGTAAGCGGAAATGTTTTGACCATGATCTTTGGTGCTATAAAAAACACGATGGTCATTAATGACGTTCGTTGGGGCATTAAAACCAATGACCGCGCTGTTAGATGCATCATCTTGGATCATGAGGCGAAAAAGATTACTTCCTCCGGGAACAATGCGCGAATCGGGCTCTGTTTCGACGGGGTCTTGGAGTGCTGCGTTTGTGGATTTTTCATCAGACAACTGATCCGAAGTATTGAAGTTGTCCTGACAGCTTGTGAAGAGCAGAGAGAAGCCGACAAAAAACAAAAGGCACTTGATGATTTTTCTCACTTATTCCTCCGTGAATAATATGACTAGGATACCAAACAAATAGATGAAAAGATTTTGGTGAAAAACTCTTAGACCTATGTCCAGCTTGAGTTTGAGGCCCGTTGTTAGAAGTGTGTTGGGATTGTTTTGAATTCGTTTACTGGACTATAGGCCAGAGGATTCAGATCTACCTCTGATTGCCAGAACTTGTTATGTTTAAAGACAGGAGTGCTTGTGCCAGAACCAAAACTACAGATCCAATTGAATCGTGATTTGCGAAGAATAGTTTTAAGGGGAGAACCTTGGATTTATCGTGACTCCATCGTTCAGCCTCCTCAGCTCAACCAAGCCCAACTTTGTCAGGTCATTGATCGCAAAAAAGAATTTTTGGGATGGGCAATCTATGATCCTCACAGCCCACTGTGTCTGCGTTTTGTTAGCCTTGAAAAGAAACCACCACAATTTGACTTATTTCAGAAAAGGTTTGAGGCTGCTTTTCGCATCAGAAAAAATATGAATCGCTTCGATACAAATAGTTTTCGTTTATTCAATGGCGAAGGTGATTTGCTGCCTGGCTTAGTTTGTGACGTGTATGATCAGGTAGCCGTTCTGCAGTTTGACGGACAAGGTGCAAATGAATTTTGGGATAAGCCCGCAGTTGCAAAGTGGTTGATTGATTCCAAAGCCTGCATCACGGTTGTCGAAAAACTTCGAAGACAGTCAGAAGGTGGATTAAAAATCTTGGCGGGAACTCTTGACAAAAACATTGTTACTGTAAAAGAGAATGGAGTTCATTTTCGTGTGGATTTAGAAAACGGGCAGAAGACCGGTTTCTTTTTAGATCAGCGTGAAAATCGCCAGTACATTCGGGAAATGAGCAAAGGCGTTTCCTTGCTGAATCTTTTTAGTTATTCTGGAGGATTTTCGGTTTACGCAGGTATGGGAGGAGCAAAAAAAGTATCCAGCGTTGATATGGCTCAAGGAGCCATTGATCTTGCCAATGAAAATTGGGAATTGAACGGCTTAGACACAGGCAAACATCAAGGTGTTTGTGCTGATGTTTTTGATTTTTTAAAAGAAGATCAAGAAATGTGGGAACACATTATTGTGGATCCCCCGTCCATGGGGCATTCCGAAGAACATAAAAATCGTGCCCGAATGAAATACATTGAATTATTTGCAGCCGCGGCAAAAAGGGTAAAATCCCAAGGTCAGTTGTCCTTAAGCTCTTGTTCAAGTCATATTAGCTTTACTGACTTTTATGAAATCATCACCGAGGCACTGTCGGAAAGCCGCCGTCGAGGGCAGATTCTGCGCGTGTCGGGTCAAGGAGCTGATCATCCGTTCTTACACAGTTCACAAAAAATGCAGTATTTAAAATTTGTTCATTTAATTCTTAATTAAGAATGACATTGCTCACGCATGAAGGGGCAGAGGATTGCCCTGCTGTTTTCATTTGAGCTGCCGCAGATGTCCAAGCAGAAATTTTATCACAATTTACAGAAAATGGATTTGCGCATTTATCAAAGGTGAAGTTACGATTCCGAGCAAACTTGAAAACAATTTTCGATCCGCGATCTGTGAAAGTGGGAATCATGAAAAAAATGGCTTTTCTGACAATATTTTTTATCGTTTCGATTTGGAGCTGTGCACATAGCCAATCGATATCTGGCCATCAATATCCGCAAGAATGGTGGCAGTTTATTGATCCAAAAACAGCGCCTGCTTGGGAAATTTTGCCGCAGTCCGTTTCAGCAAAAGAAAACAAAGTGATTCTTTCAAAACGAAATGAGCTAGGTATTCTGTCTAATTTTGCAGACACACCTTTCCTGTTTCGGGGACAGAGGTATCAATCGGTCGAGGGCTTGTGGCAATCTATGAAATATCCTGAAGGCAATTCAGATCCTCGCATTCAGCCGGGAATTCTTTGGCCATTTTCCCGGTCGGAAGTGATGTTGCAGGCGGGCTTTATTGCTAAAGATTCCGGAAAAATTGCAAACGAGAATATGAAAAAACTAGGAATCAAATGGATCAGCTTTGAAGGTGAAAAATTTGATTACAATTCCACAGATGTTGGAAAACAAAAACATTATGAACTTATTTTTGCAGCCATGAGTGAAAAAATGAATCAAAATGAACAAGTGAAAACAATCCTTTTAAAAACGCAAAATTTGATTTTGCTTGCTGACCATGATCAAGGTCCCAATGCCGCTCCAGCATATTTATATGCCAACATTTGGATGAAGATACGCGATCAACTGCAACAAAATCAGTAGTTGTAGGAGAGCATTTTAATTCGCACAGTCGTAAGCCAAGGTGACTGTGCGACCCACAGGAATTGGTGGATTGAAAATTAATTTTTGATTTTCAATGTAAGTGTTTACTCCGCCCATACTTGGTGAAACATTCACTGTGACGCTACCAACAGGTGTGCATTCAAGTGGAATTGAATTTAACGAGCTGACGATTTTATCTTTAAAATAATTGAGATTCGTCGAATAGTCGCTATCGCAGATACTGCCAACATAGCCGCTGGTCAGCTGTGACAATTCATTGTATTTTGTTCCAAAATGAGATTTTGAACCTTCATTGTCTTGTTGGGCCATACAGGCTGAATCGCCTGGTCGAACAATAATTGAATTCACTGTGAATCTTTTGCTTTGTCCAAATAAATTTTTCACGAAATTTTGATATGTTTGTGGCAGATCATCAGCTTCAAGAGGTTTATATTCCCCAGGATAGTATTGTTGAGTTATGTCTCCGCCAACGCTGCGCTCATCTTCATCTGATAAGATTAAAACGGACAGTCCAGCTTTATCGCGGTAACAACCGCTACCACCAGGCGCAAACGGATGACCGTTTTCCATATGCCAGTAAGCTGCTTTAATCGCTCGTTCATCATCGGACCCCAGGTTGCCAGACCCAATTTGTGTGACTGTGTTTAAGAAAACATTGTAAGGATTTGGCGTAGATGAATTCATCACCCAGCTGCGCGAGTTGTTGTTTCCAACCCAATCATTCGAAGCTCCCCAATACAATGTTGGGTCACTTGAACTGACTTTTTGTGCATGAACAACTGTTAAACACATCTGCCAATCAAAGCCCGCAGCACTGAGGTCCTGAACAAACGCTTGAAGTCTTTGTGCGAGTCTTTGATTGTCAGCAAGCATTGAATTGGAATCATCAAGAACTAATAAAATATCTAATTGATTGTCTTCGTAGGTCACAGTTTTTGTCAGGTTCACTTGGCGTAAAGAAATTGCTTCAACTGTCACAACAAGTGGGGTTGTTGAAGAAAAACTCAGAAAGCCATTTTGGGACCCAGTTAAATAAATATTATATACTCCAGCGCCAAGGCTGTAAATATCAGGGGTTGAACTGCTGCCTGCGAGGCCAGGAATGACGACTGTTGTTCCGCCTCGAATTGCAGTCCACGTGTATGAAATGTTTGTCGGCGTGCAATTGGCACTAATTTCCACGGATTGGGAAGGGCTTGTTAGGGTCACTGAAGTTTGAGATGAATTGATTTTTGGATTACATTGAATCTGTGTGATTGGATCTGGTGTGTCTGCAACGACTGTCACTGTGAGGGGCTGGGAACTGACATAACTGTTAAAACCTGTGGTCGAAGAAGTGAGACGAACTTCATAAATGCCAACGCCAAGGGCTGTGAAATTCGGTGTTGAGAGGGCGCCGGTCAAACCTGAGACTGTGACTGGTGTTCCATTGAGTTTCGCAGACCAAGCGTAACTAACCGTTGAAGGCGTGCAGTTTGCTG
>JBKCTJ010000026.1:0-3408 GCA_046318875.1 Pseudobdellovibrionaceae bacterium
GATCACATGAGTGCAAACCGTTTTGTCCCTGAGGACAAACACATTTAAACCCTTGTCCCAAATCGTAATGAAGTTCAACAGGTTGCAAAGGTGTTTCATCAGAATATACACAAGGGATATCAAATTTCTTTTCCTGACCCCGGTGAGTGCCATCCGCAAAACCATATTTTTGACGTAAAATTTTTCGAACTTGCGCTGCCAATGGATCATTGACCGTTTCACTTAAATCCACTGTGCGAATTTGTGCCGGATCAAGACGACCTGCCGCCCCGCCCGAAGTGATCACTTTAATATTTCGTTGTTTTAAAGTGAAAAGCAAATGTGTCTTGGCTGTTAAATTATCTATAGCATCCACAACGTAATCCGGTTGATGAGCTAAAATAGCTTCGCAGTTTTCTTCATTATAAAAAAGCGGCAAATGCACAATTTCTGCTTGAGGATTAATTTTTTGAAGACGTTCAGCCATGATTGCGGCTTTCTTTTTTCCAACAGTTCCCTGCATGGCATGAAGCTGCCGATTTGCATTGGTAATGCAGACTTCATCAAAATCAACCAAAGTGATTTTCCCAACGCCTGATCTGACCAAAGATTCTGCGGCCCAAGAGCCAACACCACCAACACCAATCACCATGGCATGGGTTTTAAACAATTTTTCCATCATCGGATCACCGACAAGTCTGCCCATGCGATCAAATCTGCGATGAAGAACATATTTTGTTTCAACAAGAGTTGTTTGAGGTTCTTGATTCTGTTGTTCGTTTTCTAACATAGCAAACTCCCCTGGACTAAATGTTTGGTCGACCAAACATACGCTGAAAATTACTGGATGATATCTTTAAAATTTCAGATGTGTTCATACCCCGAATTTTTCCTATTTTCAAAGCCACATTCAATATTGACTCTGGATAATTCAATTCATGGGGCCAATTTTCCGGTTTTTGGTCAGGGGCATCACTCTCAATACAAAAAGATTCCAGGGGAATTTGGGCCACAGCCTTTTGTAATTTCTGATTTTTATCAAAAGTCACAGCTCCCCCAATGCTTATTAAAAACCCCTTATCAATCCAGCTTTGGGCAATTTCTAGAGAACCATTAAATGCATGGACCAATCCCCGGGACCGTCCAGGGCTCATTAAATCAAATAATCGAAGGGCTTCCGGGTGAGCTTGAACAATATGTAAAATCATGGGCTTTTGAATCACGTTGGCTAATTCGATTTGCGATTCAAAAACATCGTACTGTCTTTCTTTCGAATCCTTCATCAGATGAGGCCGAAAATCCAGACCCATTTCCCCCAGCCCGTCAGCGAGATGAGCTACTTGAGTCAATTCATCGAGGGCTGCACCACATTCTTCTTCTGAATGATCCATAACAAAATAAGGATGGACTCCAAAACCGCAACCAATGGAACCAGGGTATTTTTTTTTAAGCTCCAGCTGTCGCTGCCAGTCCGCGGGGTCAACGCCACCTTGCATAAAGTATTGAATACCTTGTTCCTGTGCCGACCGAATAATTTCAGCTAAACTTGGCATCAGTCTAAGGTCCGTAAGGTGTGAGTGGCAGTCGATGTAATTCACGTTTTACATCTCCCATAAAATCACGACTCGCACAATGGATTCCATCAACCGATAGATTTGCATCAAGGAGTGATGATGACTGTCCAAAATATCAAATCGAAATCTAAAAAAAACCAGGGTTTTAACAAGAACAGTGGCCAGGCTCACCTCCACTACACTGTTAAAATGGATGATTCCTGCTTATTTAAACCTTCAAGCTTCGTCCTCCACCAAAGCAAGCCTGATCAAGACATTTCATTTCTACCGCCATTTAAATATCACGCTGATGCAATTTTGGGTTTATCTGGGCTGATGGTCAATAGCCACTGGAAAACACCGCTGAAACAAAACCCTTTTGATTTTCAATTTTGTCATGAAGCATGGGAATGTTTAGAACCACATCACCAAGTTTTTTCAAGAACTCAGGAGCGAGTGCGAATTTTACACGAGTCTTTGGAAAAAAGTTCACCAGTAAACAAACTTGCATTAGAGAATTTTGAAAAACACTTATCTGAAATTTTAGACAACTCTTGTGCTCAAGATGAAATTGATTTGAACTCGTTTCAAGATTTAATTGATGCAATTTTTCATTTAGAAACAAAAATGCAAAAGCCTTTGGCATTTAATTATTCCCTTTCTTTTCACAAGGAAACAATGGCAAAACTTCATCAATTGCATGCATTTTTATTTCACTTACGAGCTTTGGTTGCAGTTGATTACAACTCGCAAATTTCGGATGCAACTTTTGAAGCCTTAAAAGTGGATGCCATTTCCGATTATTTGCATTTGCCAGATTACGTGACCCAAGATGCTATTTTCTATCATCAGTTCAAAAAGATTGCAGAGCCTTACGTTGGCACAACGAACCCGGCTGTTAAAGACGTCATCATGCCCACTCTCAATGGATTCAAAAGTTTATCACACAATGCATATTGTTTGATTGAAAATCTGCCTAAAAACTTTTTGAGCAGAATGCCATATCAGAAGTGGAATGAAACTCTTCATTTAATTCAAATGGATTGGGCTTTGGGAACTCCCGCTGGATTGTTATTCAAAATCCGTGAAGAGCTTTATGGAGTTTTAGGCGGCTACGAGAAACTATTTTGGCAAGACGAGCAAATCCACAGTTTCAAACCTTCACATTTGGAAATTCAATGTGTGGTTACGGAACAGGATTTGGGGAAACTGGCCGCATAAATTTTCGGTACAACCAGCGAACTGAAAAATAGACCAACACAAGACCTAAAACAACGGCGACAACAATTTTAAATTCATGAATTTTTTCAAGAATAGGTTCACCATAGTGACCCAATAAATAGATCTGGGTCGGGACACTGATGCCCGCAGCTATACAATCGACCGCCGCAAATTTCCAATAGGGAAAATGCAACATGCCTGTTGCCAAATGCCCTGGAAAACGCACCCCAGGTGTAAAGCGAAATATAGCAACTGCATAGATTCCAAATTTTTCCGTCCATTTTTTAATTCTGATCATGGCACTCTCAGGAAAAAATCTTTTGGTTTTTGGGTGAGTAATGAGTCGACTGCCGTAAAGTCGCCCCAAAAGGTAAATCACGGAATCACTTAAAAAAACTGCCATAAAAGCTAACCAAGCAAGAATGTGAATATTCACGACGGGTGCCCCAACATAGGGAGGCGGAAAAATTTGAGGATTTGCACCCATAAAAGCAATGATGCCTACACTGACCAAAGTTAACTCTTCAGGGATCGGCAAACCTACAGAGGAAAGAAACATCATAGCAACTAAGACAGTATAAACTGTTGTTGGCTGATAAGCGTATTCTGAAAAAAATTGAAAAATCCAGCTGTCGTAAAATCCCATATCCCTTCG
>JBKCTJ010000027.1:0-5267 GCA_046318875.1 Pseudobdellovibrionaceae bacterium
GGTGAAGGGACGTGTTCTAAAATCCAACACAAAAAAGCTCCATCAAATTGTTTTGATGGAAAGCTCATATGAGATGCACTCATTTGTTGAATCCTATATCGCCCTTGGGCGAACGGAAGCTCACTCAAATATTTTTGGCAGGCCGATAACTGATCTGGATTGAGATCAATACATGTCAGGTTGAGACTAGGAAATCTGCGCAACAGAATTTCCGATTGAGCACCCACCCCACATCCCACCTCTAGGACCTGTTCACAATCTGAGAAATCAATATTTTTATAAATGGCGTGTTCACCAAATCGAGCTTGTTTTTGAAGTCGCCTTTGCTCCTCTTCCGAAAATCCGTGAATGTAAGTCGTCTGATTTTTGTCCATTGTTCTTTATCCTCTGAAACATGATTCACTTACAGAGTGACACTTTTCATGCCTTTTTTGGAGCCTAATCACAGATCTAAGGGGAAATATGAAAAATATTTCCTCTTTTTCTTTCGAAAGAACAAATCGTCCCATCCTTGTCACCATGACGAACTTCTTTCATCTCCCCCCCTTCAAGATGACGAATACATTTTACATTTATCGATCATCGATTTGACGTATCTCGAACAAAATGTGAAACATGGTCTCACAAAAAAGATTTGAAACTGAAAATAACTTCAGTCCAAAATTAATTTAATAAAAAAGGAGATTCTTATGAAAAAGTTTATCGTTTTAGCGGTTTTGGCTATGAGTTCTGTGTCTTTTGCTGATGGTGCTGGAACAGGTGCTGAAGATGTTATCGCTGCTGGTGGATTGACTACAGTTGTTGGTGGCGGTTGCGTTGCTACTTCAGTTCAAAATGGTGAGAATTCAGAAATCACTTACTCTGGAGAATGTTATTCAGCTCCAACTATGCCTTCACAAGCAGAAGCTACTCAAGCAGTTTACGCTTGGGTGAATGGAAAATTACAACTTGTTGGCTATATTGCTCCAGATTATAACGATGGTAGCACAGGAAACTAATTCCCCTCGCTGATCCTTGTTAAAAAACCCCTATTTTTTTAACAAACTGATCAATCTAGTTAAGACTAACTAATGAAGCCAACCTTATGGGTTGGCTTTATTTTTAGAAAAATCAAAAAAAACCTCAACCAATAACATCAAATCCCTGCATCAAGCAAAATCAATGAACCAGATCCATAGCAATTCGCAAGGCTCGAACTTTTTCTCCAATGATTCGCCTATTTTCATCAGCAATACTCGAATTCACCAAGGCAAAATCAATATAAGGCAATAGCAGATGAACGTTTTCGGCTGAAACTCCCGAAGCGGCTCCTAACGGATAAGTCCCCATCACAGACCGTGCATCACGCGCAGTGGTTGGATCCGTGGGAACCCCGGTTTTTGGACCTGTGACAATGACCCCGTCTACCCACCCCATGGCTTGCAAAGCAGATTTTTGAATCGATTTATTTGGATCTACTGGAGTTGAATATTTCATGTGAATGCCGCTCACATAAAAAACATGGGCAGGTTTTTTACTCTCAATGGCTTGTAAATTCGGCACGGAAGCTTCCTGAATCAAGTCCACACCAGAAAAATCTGTCCAAGCAATTTGTAACTTATGTTTTTCCGCCAAAGCAAATGTTTGAAGGTAGCTTTCCGTTTCAGGTTCAGTGCCCAAAAAATTAATTCCGAGGACACGGGTGGGATAGCGCTTTCGAATCTCAGTTAAAAATCCATCGATTTTTTCAAAATCTTTGCCTTCGAAAACAATCGCGTCGGCTCCGTTTTGAAACGAGACTTCCAAATCTTGGATACTCTCTTCAAGGGTTGAATTCATATAGCCAACAACCCAAAGCTGCTTCTTGTTGTGGGAAAGACTTTGAAACTGCGACTGCGCAGACAAAAATTGAGTGGTTTGCATTTTGACCTCAGAAAATCCAGAAATCGAAGAAACAATGGCTAATAAACTGATCATATATTTCATGAGCGAAAGTGTTGCGGGGAATTCCAGCGAAAGCAAATGTTTTTCTACTTTTCACCGATGACGTAGGCGATCCAAGACAAGCAAGATTCACCTTGTTCGGTGCGCGTGAAAATGCCGTTTCCACCGCCACTTTTATTGGTACCTTCCCAATAAACATGGGTTTTCTTAAAACCCACTTCAGTCATTATTTCGCGAATTTCAGGGATGCTCCACATTCGCCAATCATAAGTATAAGCTTTTTCCATTTTTTGTTTACCGACTTGAAAATGAATATAGAACAGCGCCTCGTGACTAACAGGGTCAAATCCCTGCTGATCCCAAAAATACAAAAAACCTTTTTTCTTGGTCCGATCAACAATGGCATCAGTGCATTGGGTTCCGCCGAACAAGTCCACTAAAAATAAACCATTTTTGTTTAAAGATTGAAGTGCATTTTTAAAATACTGCTTCATCACTTCCCGTGATTTGAAACAAAAATAAGAAAAGTTCATGGCGACAGAAAAATCTGCCAAGGGCAATTTTGATGTCAGAACGTTTCCTTCGATCAAATGCAATCTTTTCTGCTGAGTCGGTGTTAACTTGGAATAATAATTTTTCATGCCGTAAGCCATTGGCTCAGGATCAATATCGATACCGTAAGCAACATGCTTTTTATCTAACTTGATCCATTCTGCAGAAAGTGCGAAAGTTCCGCAAAAATCTTCGCGCAAAACCTTGGGTTTTTTATTTCGCAGTTCTTGATACACATCCTGTAAAAATAAAACATCTGTATCAGGACTTTGCACAGCT
Organism: Pseudobdellovibrionaceae bacterium; assembly: GCA_046318875.1. Classification (GTDB taxonomy): domain Bacteria; phylum Bdellovibrionota; class Bdellovibrionia; order Bdellovibrionales; family Bdellovibrionaceae; genus JBKCTJ01. The sequence goes on from JBKCTJ010000027.1 coordinate 2,755, forward strand.
TCACGATACAAATCGTATTTATCAAAGTGTGCGCTAAGAGTTTTCTTTCTGACTCGATTACTCAAGGCACTTCATCCAAGATCGAACGAATAGCATCAAAAATTTCATGTTTCTGTGGCACAGAAGCATCTTCTAAATTTGGATGCAGACCAATTCCCGGAACATTTTTCCCTGCAAGAACTTGAGGTCGCGCAAGCAAGTGATAGAATAATTCCTGAACACAACGGTAAACCAAATGTTCTCCGAAGTTGGTCACTTCTGTATCTTCGTTCACAAACAGCACACGTCCCGTTTTCATGACAGAATTTTTGATCATCTGCCAGTCGTAGGGATAAATAGATCTTAAGTCGATGACTTCAACTGAAATATTTTGTTCTTTCAATTGATCTGCCACTTCATTGCAAAGCAAAAGCATACGTCCGTAACTGACCAGAGTGATCTGTTCGCCCATGCGTGTAATTTTACCTTGGCCAATAGGCACAATGTATTCAGTTAAATTGGGCCACCGCGGTTTCCATTTGGATCGATCCCCAATTGGCGCATCGATCATGGCTTTTAATTCTTTTTCGTCTGCTGGCTCGCCGGGAATCATTTCATCTCCGCGGACTCGCATCAATGCCTTTGGCTTCATAAATAAAACTGGATTAGGATCCTGAACAGCTGCTAGCATCAACCCATAAGCATCCAAAGGATTTGAGGGCATCACCACTTTCCAACCAGTCAAGCGCGAAGCCCAAGCATCAAAAGAATGGGAATGATAAACACTTCCACGAATACCTGCGCCCACAGGGGTCATCACAACCATGGGTAGAGAATAATTCCCATTGGTGACCCAGTTTGTATTGCCCGCAATTTTCAACAAATCAATGGTGTTGAAAATATAATCACAGAATTGAATTTCAGCGATACAACGATCACCCGCCATTGCAATTCCCATGGCCATTCCGATAATACCACGCTCGTCTAATGTGGAATTCCAAGTTGTTTTTAAACCTTGAGTCGCTGTAAATACTCCACCCAGGGGAGCACCCACATCTTGTCCAAAGATATCTTTTACCCCTAAGTGAGTTTCGCTGTAATGTAAAGCCATCCGAATGGCTTGAGTCATTGTTGCCATTAGAATTTCCTCCAGTCCGCATTTTCGCTGTTCACATAAGTATGATCCCAAACCGTGTCGGCTTGGGGCACAGGCTCGCTGCGGGCTTGTTGGGTTGCTTGGATCCCTTCATCTTCAAAAGTCTGCCAAAGTTTTTTCACTTCCGATTGCGTTATTAAATCCGCACGCAGAACTTTTTCTTGAAATATTTGAACTGGATCAATTTCACCTTCAACAGGATTTGCACCTGTGGCCGAAGAATGCCCGTGAAGTCTTGAAACCATGGCTTCAATAAAAGCAGGCTTGCCCGTTTTGCGAATGTATTCCATATCTTCTTTGATACACAAATAGCTCTCGACAGGATCGTTTCCATTCATGACTCGAGATTTGATTTGAAAAGCTTTTGCTCGGTCAGCAATAAACTTTTCGCCGTGCTGGCCATCAAAGCGAGTGGAAATACCCCACTTGTTATTTTGTACAGTCAACAGGAGCGGAAGTTCTGAACCTTTTCTGGAAGCTAAAATCAAACTGCTGGCAAAATCACCTTCAGCCGTTCCCGCATCACCGCCAGTGACCACTGTCAAACTGCTGTGACCTGCCCGTTTTTGAGCGTGAGCCGTGCCACAAGCTATGGGATACTGAACACCGATGGGAGATGTCACAGGTGCAACATTCCATTGGGGAAAACAATAATGATTTGAAAAATTCCTGCCGCCAGTTGAAGAATCTGTTGTTCGATTCATCATTAATCGAATGGAGTCAATCATAGGCATTCCCATGGCAATCAACGTCGATGTGCAGCGATAATGTAAATGTAAAAAATCATGGGCTAGTCCCTGGCCTTTTTTTACCAGCATTCCCATGGGCACTCCAAAAGCTTCTTCCCCTGGCCCACCAATCCAAAAAAACGATTCCCCCGCACGGTAAATCTTGATCAGGCGTTCTTCCAAAACTCGCGATTTCACCATAAGAGAATGCATGTGAAGGACAGTGGCTTTGTCCAAGCCTTGAAAAGCTGACATCTTTTGAGATTTCGATGATGAAGTCTGATTCTTAATCAGACTTTTTTCTTTGATTTTTGCAGCATTTTTATTCAAGCGGCCAGCAACAGTTCGATTGGATTTTGAATCCACGGATGGTTTTGTCATAGGGGCAAAAACTCCTAAAAAAGTTAATCTAAGGCGATTCCCAGTGGTCTACTGCCAGTGGTCTACTTAGATGCCAATTTAGGATCAGCTAGGGTCATCAGGTCAAGCAAAACATTTTCAGCTTCGTTCAAGTCAGGGCGTTTTAAGTATTCTTTTTGCTTATCTTCTTTGGACATATTTTTAGCTTTCATTTTTTTGTCTTTTTTCTCTTTGTCATCCATTTCATTAAGCACTTCTGAAACTTTGATCACGCGTCCTTTGTCTTTCAT
>JBKCTJ010000028.1:0-12451 GCA_046318875.1 Pseudobdellovibrionaceae bacterium
TAGCTAAAGCTGCAACAACATAGGACATCAGTTCCTCAATTCACAGGATCGTTTGTTCATCCTACTTTTTAAATTGAAATTGACCTACGTTGATTCGACCTGCGCGAAAGGCCCCTTCGCAGTAGCTTAAATACAAATTCCAAAGCCTGACAAACTTATCATCAAAACCCATTTCGTAAACAGCAGGCAGAGAAGAAGTAAAATTTTCGCGCCATCGTTTTAAAGTTTCTGCATAGGAAAGACCAAATTCAAAAGAATCAGCCAGCTGAATTCCATTTTGTTTTCCCTTTTCGTGCAAAACTTGATTTGTTAGCAACATTCCACCTGGGAAAACGTACTGCTGAATAAAATCTGTTCCTTTGCGATAAGAATAAAACAAATCTTCTTGGATAGTGATTCCTTGGATCATCGCTGATCCCTTTGTTTTTAAGGAAGCGCTTACTTTTCCAAAATAATCACTCCAGTATTTTTCTCCTACAGCTTCAATCATTTCGATTGAAACAACTTTATCAAAACTTCCACTGATATCGCGATAATCTTGTTGAAGTAATGTGACTTCTCTGCTCATTCCAAGGGTCTTGATTTTTTCTTGATTGTGTTTTGCTTGTTGAGGGGAATTCATTACTGCTGTGACTTTACATCCGACTTTTTCCACAGCATGGCTGAAAAAGCCACCCCAGCCACAACCAATTTCCAAAATATGATCACCGGGCTTAATTTCCAAAGTATCAATAATGCGATCATATTTAGCTATTTGAGCAGAGTGCAAATTCTGATCAGGAGATTGAAAAATTGCCGAAGAGTATGTCAGTGTTTCATCCAGCCACAATCGGTAAAAATCATTCCCTAAATCGTAATGGGCCATGATGTTTTTTCTGGCTTGCTTGCGGGTATTGTCATTTAAGAAGTGTTTAAGCCTTGCTAAAATATTTCCGTACCACTTTCCGTAAACTGTTTGGCCCAAATCTTGATCGTTTTTACAAGCCCATTCAATCAATGCAGCTTCGTCATCGACGACAAGTTCGCCTTCGATAATGGATTCGGCTAAACCCAGATCACCGTGTTTCACTAAGCGATCGAATGCTTCCCAGGCTTTAATTTCAACTTGCATGACGGGAAGACCTTCTCCGTAAGATTCATTTTTGCCATCAGGAAAATGGATTTGAACCGTTCCATGTTTAGCCTTTTTCAGAATCTGCAGAAACATTCGTCCCTGTATCGAGAGTTGCGACACTTGAAATCTCCTTTTGAGGCCGTAAAGGCTTTGAGTAAAACTGAACTTTTTTGATCCACAATCGAAGGGCTTGATAATGAATCCTCAGAACAACAAGGGGTGTGATCCACCCATATTTAAAAAAAATTTTGGAAAATGAATGGTCTATTAAGGGGGTGATGGAACCAGTGACCCAAGTTTTTAACATCAATTCATTTTGGGAATTGTAATAAAAAATTTCTGTTTTCGAAAACTGCGGTTCTTGTTGAAACCGAAACTGATAATGACCGTCAACGGGAAAAAAAGGCGAAACGTGAAAAGCTTTCCTGGCAAGCATCCACTCTTTTGAGGTGATTTCAGATCCTGTGTGAATCCAATAGAAATGGCGCTCACCAAAAGTATTATTCACTTCGCACAGCACAGCATCCAAAATGCTATTGCGATGACATAACCAAAAACTGACGGGATTGAACACGTAACCGAACATTCTGGGCATGGTTTGCAACCAAATTTCTTCGGGATCATAATCGCATTTTTCTCTTAAAAAATCGCGAATGTTTTTTTGGAAGGTGCCTGTCTTCCCAGAAAGGTAATCTGATGCTTTGAGGCTGAAAAGACCATAGAATTTTTTTCTAAGCAGGCTTTGCAATTCAGTTTCACCATCGCATTTAAATTTGACGAAAAAAGTGGGATATTGAAAGTGAGTATCTGCTGCGAAATGCCTAGAATGAAAAACCGAGCCTTGACCAAAAAAAATTGGGGGAATTAAATTTTCCACGGAACTCCAACATTCAACATTTCAGCGACTTTGACTGCACTGAGCAGCCCGTCTTCATGAAAACCATATCGGGTCCAAGCACCCGCAAAATAAACTCCTGACTTGCCCTGAATTTCATGAAGTTCTTTTTGGGCAGCAATTGATTTTAAATCGAACTGTGGGTGAGAATAATCAATCGCTCTTAAAACGTTTTTCGGTGTTTCGCCAGGATTTAAAGTTACAAAATAATTTTTATTTGTGTTTAGGGGCTGCAATAAATTGATGAAATAGGTCAATGAAACCTGAGACGCCTGGTTCATAGCGGCTAACCCTGAGGCACTGACATTCCAAGAAGCCCAGCAGCGTTTCTGTTTGGGCATCAAATCATCATCCTGATGTAAAAAAGCGTGATTTGCTTCATAGCGGAAAGAATTTAAAACTTTTTTTTCCATCGAGGACTGGCCATCTAAAATTTTTGCTGTGAGTGGAGCGTGGGTCGCCATGACAACTCGATCGAACACAAAACTTTCACCCAGGGTTTGAACTTCGATCTTTCCATTTGTCCGGAGGACTTTGAGAATTGATTTATTTAAGTGAATGTGAGGCAACTTGGAGGCAATTTTTTGAACATATTGTATAGACCCATTTTTCACTGTTCGCCAAGTCGGACGATTGGTGACATCGAGTAATCGATGATTCCTAAAGAAATTTAAAAATGTCTCAGCTGGATAATCCAGCATGCCCTTTTCAGGAGTGGACCATATCGCCGCACCCGTGGGTAGAATGTAATCTTCGCAAAATTCGTCTGTATATGACCTGTACTTTAATAGTTCACCGAGGGTCCAACTGTTTTTCTGCGAATCGATGATATTTTGATCAGCTTCTTTGGCAAATCTTAAAACCTCGCGCAACATCAAATAGAATTTTGGTTTAAAAAGATTTTTTCTTTGTCCAAAAACGGAATTCAAATTTGTTCCAGCCCACTCCAAATTTTTATTTTTATTTTGAATGGAAAGAGACATATCCGAAGCCACTGTGACAACATCCAAATGCTTAAAAAAAGCAGTTAAGTGAGGATAGGTCAATTCGTTATAAACCAAAAATCCAGTATCAATGGGAATTTGTTTTTCCTCTTCGGATGCAAAGACAGTATGAGAGTGTCCACCCAAACGGTTTGCTGATTCGAACAAATGGACTTCAAACTTTTGGGCAAGCAAATAGGCGGAACCTAATCCACTGATTCCTGCTCCGATGACTGCTATTTTCATTCTTGGTCCCTTAAACTGCACATTTTTAGAGTCGACACAGATAACGCCATTTAATCAGTTTTCTCAATGGTTCAAAAGAAAAAAAACCCATCACGAGAATTAAACCATTTGAGTTCCACAGACATCCTCATTTTGAAAGCAATTCTGCCGATCCTCTAAGAAGGATCAAAAACTGTCATGACACACAGGATGATCCTGAGATACCCTGATCCGATGACCGTACAAAAATTCTCATTGTTCGCTTCCCTGATTCCTACTTGGCGTTTTTTTGATCAAGTCGGTGACGTGGTTCAGCTGTACTATCAGATTGAACCCATAGAAAAACCAGGTTTTGATGAGACCGATTCATCTTGGATTCTTTTTGATCCGTTGATTCAGCGGAGATGGCTTCATCTTTTTTTTAACCCCAGAGGAAATTTAAAGCTAGCACAGCAAAGCTTGATTCAGAGATTTGCCCAGGAAGGGTTTACAAATTCTGTGACTCTGCAAATGGTTCAAAGATTAGTCCTCACCGCTGGTAGAATGAACAGTCATGGGAATCTTCGCTTCAAAATAATCCTCTGGCCTTCAAAAGAAGAAATTTTTCGATCACATTTTTTTTCCACACTCGATGAGTTTTCAAAATGACTTCACTGCAAGCCATTGACTGGATGACAAAACTGGTGGGATTTTCTTTGATTATTCAGAGTGCAGAATATTTTGCACTCCGAAGACAATGCGTATCGGATGCTGTTTGGTCTTGGGAAATCCTTCAATCGGACTACTCGAGATACTTTAGAAAAATGGTTTCACTTTTTTTGAACTTTCCGAATATTTTATTTGTGATATTTATCCAATTTTGTTTTGCGATGAGTTTACTTTTCGTTTTTGAGCCTAAATTTTGGATGGTCTGTATTTTGTTTATCACTTCGCTGTTGCTGAGCATGCGATGGCGAGGAACTTTTAATGGCGGTGGCGATAAAATGACGATGGTTTCTTTAATTGGTCTTTTGATTGCCTACAGCGATTTGCAAAATCAATTTCATGCCCAACTTGCTTTATGGTTTATTGTTTTTCAGAGTGCATCGTCTTATTTTTTTGCAGGTCTTGCAAAATTGAAACAAAATGTGTGGCTCAAGGGTCATGGTCTTCAAAGTTTTTTGATTGCTCCCTTGTATCCGATTCCCTTGGGACTTAAAGCTTGGTCCGAGGAAAACCCAGCTATTTTAAAATTTGCAAATTATTTCATTTTAATCTTTGAGTGCCTTTTTCCCCTGGCTCTATTTTTTCCAATGAGCACAAAAATATTTCTGGGACTTGCAATCTTGTTTCATCTTGCTAATTTTGCGGTATTTGGTTTGAACAGATTTGTATTTTCTTGGATTGCGACCTACCCGGCACTCTTTTATATAAGCCAATAAATCATTGACCGCTTTTATCTGATGAGCCAGCTTGATTTCAAATGAACAGTGAATTTTAAAACTCCGAGAATTAAATTGAGTTCACCGCATTCATATTTCTCTTTCGCGATACTCTGAGGAAAACCACAACCCGCCAAATAAAAAATTGGCCAAAAAGTATTCTCTTTGGCCAATGGATAGACGTTTGGAATAGACGTTTGGAATAGACGTTTGACTTTGAAAAAAATTATTTAAGCTGAAGCAACTGACAAGTTGTTTGACCTGCCCAGCTTGTTGAGCCTGAGCAGTTCACTTGCGCATTGACCACAGGTGAAAGGAGATATCCCTGAGCATCACGTCGAGCATGCATTCTTGGAACAACAACTTCTACCGTCGCATTCAAGCTTCCGTTGTTACCACACTTGTGACCTACGGAAGCGCTACCACGAAAAATCATCGCTGCTCCCGTGTCCTGAGATAACAATAGATTTGAGACTGTCATTTGTTCAGTTCGACCTTTGCAACCGACTTGAATTTGAATCACCGCTTCAGCCCGAGGACCCTGTGAAATCGGATCAGGAACTTGAACTGGTGGAAATGGATAACCTGGGTCTTGGGAGCCAGGACCAGGAACAATATAAGGTGGTTGGTATGGCGGTGGATAAGGCTGCGGATAAGGTTGTGGGTACTGAATTTGTTGTCGCACTTGAACCACGATTTCAGAAATACGAGTTGCACCTGAAATATGAAGTCTCCAAGCACCATGGTGATTCAAAGCATAATCAGCTCTTAAGTTAATGCGTTGATCAAAAGAAGACATGGAATTATTTTGAAAGTAATTCACCGGATGACCAAAAATCTGGGCGCGGTCGACTTCATCTTGTCCCACTTGGAGAGAAATAAAAGATTGTTGAATAGATTTCGCAATCACTCGCACGCCAACAAGTTCAGAACCTTGAAGGTCAGCACCATATTGACTTTTTATTAATGCCTTAAGACGGATGATTTGATTTTGTTGATGTGTCCCATATTCTTGTCCACCGAGCTGGAGGCGAAAATTCTGAGACAATGCCAGTTCGGAAAACCCGAGTAGGAAAATAAAAATTGTTGAAGATAAACCCCTGATCATAGTCACTCCCTTGGTTGAATACGCTTATTTTAACGTTTGTTTTTCGGTGTCAGATTGGCGCTGCTCTGAAGCGGTCCAACCTTGAGAGAGGAGAAAGCAAGAACTGGACCCGGTCAAAAAAACACGAAACTTGGCTGTATTCCAAGAATCAGTGAAAACCTCATCGCCCCATGCATAAAGGCTTTCACCGCCGTTTCGATTTTTTTCGTAAACAAATCGAAACAGAATGGGATGTGGTGCAAAAAGTTTGGCCGGCAATTTGCTCTCTCAAGCTGAAAAGGATTTGTGACCAACACATTCAACAGAGCATCGAATGCTCAAGGAGAAAAAAATGAAATCACTATTGTTATCAGCACTATTTGCCGTTGGCGTTATGTTGACGCAGACGCAAGCTCAAGCTCAAGTTTATGGGGACATTCAAGACCTGCAGCAAGGTTTTGGGTTTAATCAAGGCAATTTGAATAACGGACAGTGGGTGCTATGTGCCTATGAAAACGAAATTTGTCATGTTCCAGGAAAAGCTCAAGTCCGATATGGTGCCCATGGTCAGTATGCTTATCTTCAAGTGAAAAATTCCGTCTCTTGCAGTAACTACGTGTTTGGTGACCCGATTTATGGAGTGAAAAAACAATGCTGGTATCTTCGCAAAGGAAACGGTGGAGGTGGTTACTACCCTCCCCAACCACCTCCTCAACAGCAGCGTTGGATTTATTGTGCTTCTGAAGGCGAATATTGCCAAATCAACAGTAACTACAGCGTTCAGGTCAGATATGGTGCCAACGGACATTATTCATACAGACAAACACAGGGACCTATTCCCTGCGATAACAATGTTTTTGGCGATCCAATTTACGGAGTACGAAAAATTTGTGAATACTTAGGATACTAGAAATATTATTTCTAGTCAGAAGAATGCCAAGGATTTTTCCTTGGCATTCTTCCTTGGCATTTTTCCTTGGCGCTTTACCCCGGCCTCAAAGACAAGGACCTGATTTATCATCACTTTCAAAAATGACGTGACGTCGATACGTCACGATGACTTGCGCAAAGTTGTCCAAATGAGACATTGCTATGGCTCAGAATGAGAAAATATTTCCTTTGGCTAATACTATTCTGCATCAAATAAAACGTATTTGGTAAACTATCACCAGCAACGGTGACCTGGAAATACAGCAGCGCTGGATTGTTTTAAAAGGTGAAAGGAGTTGGTTTGGGGGAGCAATCTTATCTCGGGCGCGAGAGACGGCAAGTTTCGGGGGAATCGGTAAATTTTACGGAAGAGACGTACATAAACAAATTCCTGAGTGTAAACACGAAGCCCAGAAGTCTCAGGTGGAACGCACTGTTGCGCTGGAAGTTCAGAGAGCCAGCTACTATAGGATATTGAGGAAAGTGATAAGTCGCGCAGCCACTATAAATGGTAAGAAGTCGTGCCGAAGTACTCAAGGTCCAGGCGTATCGCTATTTTCCTTGGCTGATCTATTTTTGATTTCAAATTTTGCGCAAGTCATCGTGACGTATTGACGTCACGTCACTACCTACTCCGGCGGCGCCGGAGTGCCAACAGCACAAATTAAAAAACCGCCAGCGGCGGCTTTTTAATTTGGTAGGCCCGAGGATAATGTATTCGAACCAACCCAGTTCTCAATAAAGAGAATTTATAGGGTTCAGTGGAAAAAATCAAAGATCAATCAGGACGAGCTGGCAAAACTCTACTGGGATCAGAGGTTAAGCGCTAAGGATGTCGCAGCAAGATTGGGTGTTGCGGTGTCAACAATTCGGAGAGGTAAAGGTGAATTGAAAAATAACTGCGCCTGAATTTGATCAGGCAATAAGTTTTTCGATAAGAGTGGGGTCAATTTTTAGTGCCTCAATCAACCGAGCTGCTGCTCCTGATGGAACATTATGACCTTGCTCCCAAGCACGCACAGTTGGAGGCTTAATATTCAATAGGGCTGCAAATTCTGTTTGGCTCATTCCCAAAGTTTTCTCACGAAAGCTTTTGATTTCCTTTGCCGACCACTCAGGAGCTGGCTCTGGAATTTCTCGAACGCGGCCACTGAGCTTTTTCTTATTTCTTTTATGATTCAAGACCTCATGAAGTCCATCAACAAGCTCTTGTTCAATTGATTTTTTTGCAGCCATGATTTTACTCCTCAAAGTATTGTTATTCCTCAGCCTTAATCGCAACAACGATTTGGCTAATCAACTTTTTGCCTTCAGCCGAAATATCATCAGCTTCATCTTTTCCATAGAAAGTAATCAAATAAGTTTCCTGACAATCCGGCAAATCCAAATAAAGCACCCTGAATCCACCGCGCTTTCCCTTTTTGTGATCAGGATCTTCGATTCGCAACTTTCGAACTCCACCAGTTCCGGCCACGGTCGCCCCGATTTCAGGGTTCTTCAAAATCTCCTCTTCAATTCTGAGGAGCAGCGCAGGTCCACCACGGGAATCTAGCTTTTTTAGAAAAAATATGTGTTTGATAGAATATTCTGCGCATCATACTAATATATGATATTATATAATATTGTATATTATGTCAAGAGGGATACTATATCACGAAGACAAGACTTATTGATCAGGACCATTTTTTCGTGAATAAAACTCTAAGCAAACATATTGATTTTGAGATTTTTAATCATTCCCTTCTGGACCACGAAAATATCAAAAAATATCAACAGCAACAAACCGCTATAAACAAAATAAACAGATTCTGAGGCCTAGAACAACAAAAGTTCACGGTCGAACAGCAAAAATTGCGTTCCAAATTTAGATCCTTGCTGATTGCAGAATCATCAACATCGGCTAGTGTTCTGAAGCCTACGGAAGTGAACTTGCGTCGAAAAAACAATCCGATATTGCCAACCATGAAGACGTCAAATCCATAACAGAAGCTCGGGTCGGGTCCCACATTTTGCTGATCACTCGCCATCTGATAGCGGCACTTCAAAAACAGTTCACCTATGAAAGACACAAGCCCGAGGAAACTCTTCTATACAAAATCGTGCAGGAAAATCTGCAGACCTTTCTTGAGCAAGTCGAAGTGGATACCGGATACCCGCTGCCGGTCAAAAGCACCAAGAAATCCAGTCGGTTAATATCACAACTCTTGCCATAATCACGAATCCAAGACCAGAATAATCAAGTCATCGACAATCAGGACCTGAAAACAAGGAAGTCATACTCAGCTGAATGCCTGAAAACATGCTTTATTTGCCCTATGCTCCTAAATCCAATTTAAAGTCTGCTAGCCAATCAGCAGCAATATTGACTTCAATACCGGTTGATGTGGTTTGGTTTCTTGCAAGCTTACCCACAAGTTGAATTTTTTTTGGGTTTTTGAATTGAGTTTCAAATAATTTAAAATTTGGTGAAGCATCTGATTCAGACCATTTAGTTTCGATTAGAGACGTGCGGAGGTTTTTGTCTTCAGGGATGATCGCAAAATCAATTTCACGTCCACCCTTAACTTTTAAATAATGCAATTTACAAAAAATTCCTTTGGCATCACTTAAATAATGCACTTCTTTTAACAGCGAACAGGCAACTGCATTTTCAAGTTTGACTCCCTCATCGCCATCGACAAAAGCGGTGTCGTAAAAATAATATTTTGGTTCTTTTTTAAGTGATCGTGAAATGTCTTTTGAATAGGGCGAAAGCTTAAATATAATAAACAAATCTTCTAAAATATTGAGCCATTTTAGAACTGTTTTAGGATCTCGCCCCAAATCAGTGGCTAAGGCGTTAACCGACACTCCAGAGGCTACTTTAGTTCGCAAAAGTTCTATCAAAACTTGAATTGATTGGGTGTCACGAACACTTTGGTGATCGCTCAGATCCTGTTTAAGAATTTGGTCTAAATGACCTGACCTCCATCTGCGGTATTCTCCTAGATCTGATGTTAAAAATGGTTCGGGGTAGCCGCTAAATTTAAAAAGCTTTTGAAGAATTGCATTTGGAGATTCTTTATAATTGGCAGATGCGAGCTCTTTCGTGTCAAAGGGGTGTAATCTATAGTAGAAGTGTCGACCCGCCAATGAATCTCCCGTCTTTTTGAAAGCATCAAGTCTTGCGCTACCTGTGATTAATATTTTAGGATCCACACCATCTTTATCGTAAATTCCCTTAATCCAAGATTTCCATTTTGGCATTTTATGGAGCTCATCAAAAATAATCATTTCTTTTTTTCGATCCCAAACTCTTTTTATTATCAAGGATCTATCATCAAGATTATCATAATTCAGATAGTCGTTTGGTTTTATAATTTTCTTGGCTAAAGTGGTTTTACCGCACTGGCGTGGGCCAGCTAGTATGACAATTTTTTTTAGTAGGTCTCGCTTTAAGTCTTTTTCTAGATTTCTTGGAATATCTATCATCTGACCATTTTGGATTATTATCCCAAAAAGTCAAGACCATTTTGGATTTTGATCCAAAATGGTTACTTCAAGTCTACAATCGATGATTAACTAAAGCCGTGTTAAACTGACTCCGAAAGGTTTAAATTGTAAGCGATCCAAATAACCTTTTTTAAGTGAGAGGCTTTTGCTATGATGATGTTGACAAGACTCTCGATGTCATCTACGTGTTTTGCTTTTGGTATTTCTTTGATGAGATGAACCAGCGATTTGTAAACATTCACTTCATTCATTTTAATGCCCTAGAGGAGAACTGAATGCGTTCAACAATTTTTTTTGTGATAGTTCATGTTTTATTTTTTAGCTGCAAGAGCTTTTCCATGGAACCAGAGAAAAATTTAAATATCAATAAAAGTAATTTGTCAGATGACGAACGTCATTTTTCAATTTTATTAGATACGCGCTCGATAATAAACTACGGTTTTGGCTTTGCGATGGGCTACAGACTGAATAACCTCTGGAATGTCGAATTGTTTTATTCAAAATACGATTTACGATCAAACGATCCGTTAAGTATTAATGCCTTCTCGAGTTCAGATGACTCTCATAAATACACATCCATAGGTTTTCGTGGAACATATCGATTTTGGAGTCTAAATAAATTTACTGGGATTTTTCTTGGCGCCGGATTAACAGAAATTAACTCCGAATCAATCTACAATGATCGACAGTATTCCATTTTTGGTCCAGTACAAAATTTGGATGCAAAACGTGAAGTACAAAATAAAAAACTAGGTCCGTCCGGATTACTTGGTTTCGAGTATGCTGCGACCACAAACGATCAATTTCCCATTTCACTTAAGGGATTACTCTCTTATGGCCCTGGGCACTTTCATAAAGGTCCCACCTCTGATGAGGATTACAAAAACCACGTTATACAAAATGGATTTCTTTTAGATTTTCTTTTGGGCTTTACTTTTTAGGTACTTGTTTTACGCTCGCTTCAGGATTTTCTTTTCAAGAAAATCCACACGCGATTCTATTGATGGCTTGGTCATAACTTCTTTTAATTTCATATTCAGAAAAGTTTGGTATCCAATACCCAATTTTTCAGCTTCTTTCTGCGCCCACTCCATCACTTCAAAATCCATTCGAATGCTTGTTTGAACTTTTGTTGTCTTAGGATCAACAATTGGAGTTTTGCGTACTTTTCCTTTAGAAAAATCATACTCTTTCTTCATAAAATTTCGCCTCCTTTTTTGTGGCCTTTCGTGCAGATATAATTCGAATCTCATCTTGAAGTCTATAAGCATAGACAACGACTAAAAGATTTAATTTTATTGAAAACGCGATCGTAATAAATCTTGGTTCTTCGTGACGATTGTCATCTAACGTCACTGATTGTTGAGCAAAAAAAACAGTTTGCGCTTCCTCGAAACTAACACCGTGTTTTGTAAAATTTGACTTTGCCTTTTTCTCGTCCCAGACAATCAACATACCCCAATGTAACCCATTGTATGAATAAATTCAAGTTTGCTCATAAATGGAGTGAAAACCCCTAAAATAATGAAGTGTTCATTCTGAGATAAAGTTAAAATTGTATAGTAATTTCAATAGTTTATAAAATTGGCAGTGAGAGCCGTTATCGAACCGGACACCCAAAAATCGACCCTATCTAGAAATAAAGCAAAAGTAAACTGAAAAAATATAAATAATTTTAACTATTTAGCTTTGTATTGACAGAGTTTTATCAACTTAAAATGGGTGAAGTAAACCAACCAAAAAAATTAAGGTGCCTCTAACGAGGTTGACTCAATTGGATGTATGAAAAATTAGGATAAGGGGTATTCCCCTCGGGAAAAAATTGATATATACTATGATATATATCGAGGAGGTATAATTTATGCCCAGAGGAAAAGCCTTAGCCCGAAAGCAAAAACTTGGAAGTGTTGTGTCTCAAAGTGAGAATCATTCATCGACAGCGAAACTCTTTCAAAATGGCCGCAGTCAGGCGGTTCGCCTGCCAAAAGAATTCCGCTTTGAAGGAAGTGAGATCGGTGTAGGAAGAGTCGGCAACGCCGTTTTGTTGTATCCTCTGAATGACCCCTGGGCTGTCTTTTTCGAAGGGGCCGAGGAATTGGCCCTCGCAGATTTTCGCTCATTAGAGCGCGATCAACATCAATCAAAGCGAGCCTTTGAAAAATGAAGTACTTGTTAGACACAGACACTTGCAGTTACATCATTCAAACTCCGGATCTCATGCGAAAAAGATTCGAGCAAGTTCGCGCTGGCGATATTGCGATTTCATCCATTACCTGGGCGGAACTTAATTCCTGGGTCATGGGT
>JBKCTJ010000029.1:0-9357 GCA_046318875.1 Pseudobdellovibrionaceae bacterium
TTAATTCAGTCAAAATGGAAAGAATAAAAAACAAGAAGGCACTCTGATAAAGTACTTTTATTGAACTAAATATTTGCTAAAAACGGCAAGAAAAAAGTGTCAAAAAGTTCGACACGCAGTTTTCAGAAAACCTCTTTTTTGACAGGTTCAAAAGAGATCGTCACCTATTGCTAAATGGAAACTGAGGAAAATCAGAAACTTAAATTTGGAATACTTGTTGTATATTCAATTTTTGAAATTATCGTTTCTCTGTATGGGAAATTAATCCCACAGAAATTGGAACGGTATCGAAATTGGAACGGTCTCAAAAATTGTAAGGGTTAATATGTTATTTAGTGTTAATGCAAGAGATTCTCGGAAGTTTGTTAGTTGTCAACTTTGCGTGGTTGTTTTTTCACTTCTTTTTGCGTCTCTTGCAATGTCCTCAACCACTTCAGGAGATGAGGGGAGAGTTCTTCAAATTGAACTTGCGGAAATGATTGTCGAAACGTTTTCACAGACTTCCACACCCACAAGAAATGCTGACACCCCTATGCTTGCAATTGGTTTTCCGATTGAATCTTTGCCCGGTATTGTACAACACGGATTTCTCACTCCTTGGGAGTTGAATCTAGATGTAAATACATATAGGCAACATTTAGAGACTTCGGTTTATGGATTTGATGTTAAAACTTTGACCTCACTTGCGCCCAAGTACGCTCACTATTTTGACTCTCGCTCTACGGACGGGTTTCATATCGCCTACCTTTATGGCGACATGGTCGCTGTCCTGCGGCCTGAAGTTCATCGCCGCACACTGGTTACTTCTGGTGATGGATCAAAATTAGGTATATGGGATTTATCTCCTCTTTCCGAAGAGCGAAGAGTCAAGTCAACGCACGGGCTTCAATATCATGAAGGTCAGATTTTAGGCCCTTTGGATTTGAACAATGTTGAAGTTATCTACATTAATCGCCGGAACAAAATTGCTATGAGGCATCTAAATTATCTAGCAAAGTTGGCCGGGGAGTATAACATTCAACTCATGCTCTACTCCCCAGGTGGGGATCTCCTAACAGGCATGGCACAAGTTATGGATGTGAAGCCCGTGACTTCAACAGACATCAAAGGCAAAAAGTCTGTTCATCTCCAGGATGTATCCGTCGGAGCTCGATTCGCGGGGATCGAAGTGGATCCGACTGAAGTGAATGAAAACATTAGAAACAACCGTCGAATTTATGAAAGACTTTTGTCTCCAAATACGTCTGATTTCAATATTGAGGATGCAGCTATTGTCAGCGTGCTCCGCCGTATCATACTCACTGAAGAGACAAGCGAATCGTCCAAGCAGAAGGCTATCAATCTCTATCGAAGCACGAGGATTCGTGATTCATTTTTAGAGTATGTGCTTGAAGGAATTCCTCCCGAGAGGCCAGCCGGCTACGATGATCTCAAAAATTTTTCGACGAGGCAAATTCAAGCTTTGCAAAAGCTGAATTATCCCTTTGTTGAATCCGAACTCAAAGTTCTCCAAGGCGAAAGAAACTTACCGAGTTGGAACTATCAGATCTCCAACGATTCAGCTATTTCACTGAGCAATTTTAACATCAGAGATTTTTTGACGGCTTTAAATGTCCTGATGGTGGCAAGGGAAAGAGTTCCGCCTCAAACCATGCGAAGTTTTTTCCAGTATGCATCGATAAATATCATTCGTCACAGTGAGATTGTTTTAAACGAATCGCAATTGCGATTTATTGCCAAAGCATGGTTTATTGCGACATTTCTCACGGAGGGAATTCATAGTGATGACTTACCTCAGTTGTTTGCTCGTCAGCCCATGGCCAAAAACATCTTTCGAGATGAGTTTATTCAACAAATTGAAAACTTGTCAGATCTTCAGTCTAAGGCCCTCATCAGGAGAGCATTCGAAGCTTATCTCCACTTAGAGGCTATCGGATTCTCCGAGCATGAATCGCGGGATATCCAAGCTAAAAAACTCATTGAAGTTGTTCGCAAACAACCTTCCCGTTGGAGGTTCCAATTCGCTTTTGCATTGCTGCCTACTAAAACCTACGTTCGTCTCACCCTTGATACTTTATCGAGACTGGCAATTGATAGAATTTTGAACGAGAATCTAGAATTGTTTTGGAAGGAGATTGATCGCTCGATACGGCTAGATATCTCATTGTCTGATTCTCTCATGGAAAGAATAAAAGCTAAACTTCTTGAATGGCTGTCTTTGCAACGACTTAACGGAAACAGAGGTAATGTCGAAGAAGTGCAAAACTTACTTTTCAAAGTCGCGGAAAAGGCTGGATCAAGAAACCTCATGCAATGGATGAGTGAACGTGAGTTCACTCAAAACATTCATGTAGATGGTATCGAGAGATTGAGAAGGAAGCTCTCGATTCGGAATTCATGCGCTAATGTTTTTGCAAATTGACCTTTTTCTCTGAGTACTTCAGCACGACTTCTCATCATTGATAGTGGCTGCGACTTAATACTTTCCTCAATATCCTATGAAAGCTGGCTCTCTGAACATCTAGCCCAACAGTGCGTTCAAACTGATACTTCTGGGCTTCGTTTTTACACTCAGGAATTCGTTTGTATTTGCCTTCACGCAAGTCATCGTGACGTGTCGACGTCATATCACTTTGAACCTGATAAAATTTAAGTGTCCATGGTGATCTTCCAGCTCAAAAATGGCGTGAGATATTTTTTATAATGTCATTTGTTTCGATGGTTTCTTCATTCATTGAGCCTAAGTCAAACAAGCGCGAAGCTAAACAGAAAATTTCATGATGAAGTGGATAGTATTGTGTATTTTTGTCGAATCATTTATCGAGCGAAAAATACTCCACTCAGTTAAAGTATACGTTATTGAATCGACAGTCTTTCATTGGAGAAGTTTATGAAAAAATATAGTTTATCAGTACTGATTTCGAGTATTCTTGTCTCGCTCAATCTCTCAGCCTTAGAGCGTGGAACTTATACTGGTGGCCGTTCTTATGTAACATCTGCATTCAGCTATAACGGAACAGATTATCCAACGCGAAATGGCGTTGACTCCTGTCATGTCAATCTTTCAGAATCAACTGGTTTTTCCCCTGGCAAAAAAAAGTCGATATTCGTGTCGCTGTGATGACAAACTATGGAAGTTCGACTTCTATTGAAAAAGTCCGCGAAAAGATCGATCTGGATAGACTTTTCAGATCACTCGATCAAACAGGAAAATACGAACAAGGCGAACAGACCGGTCAATGTGCACATTGGACACAAGTCTTGGTCAAAAGTACCAGCACTCTAAATGTGTTGGAAATGACTTTAACAAACACGTCTTGTCCTTCACTTTTTTTCGGGACTATCCCCGGAGAAACCGTGACCTGCCAAATCGCAATCAACAATCCATCAAATATGCCACAATACGATTTGGGTTTGGGTATAGATCCGCCGTTATTGCCGTCTCTTAAATGACGATTTTCAAATGTTTGTTCGTTCGTGTATTTAAATTCAAGATCTTTGGATTGCTCGCAAGAGGGCTACAAACCCATTTTTTTCGAAAAGTAAGAACACTCTTATAAACGGAAGAAATGATTTGATATTCCAGATATATAATATTATAATATTATATATCTAGGTGGTATTTGTGAAAACTTCAGTGGAATTAGATGATGATAAAGTGGCTCTTGCAAAGAAGCTGGGTGATGCGTCCACCCTGAGGGAGCTGCTGGATAAAGCTCTGGATGCCTACATTTCCCAAACTCGACGTGACACGATGGCAAGTCTTCTTGGCACTGATTTTTTTTCTGGAGATCTTAAAAAAATGAGAAAAAAAAATGTCAGTACTCATCGATAGTTCTGTTTGGATAACAGGACAATCAATTAAAAACAGGGAATGCTTGCTGCTGAAACGAATGATCAAAGCGAGAGAATCGATTTATGTTGCTCTACCGATTCAAGTTGAAGTTTGTCAGGGGGCTCGGGGTGAAATGGAATTTAGAAAACTATGGGATGCCTTTTTGGGTTTTCCCTTCTTGGAACTCAGCCAGACGATTTGGCATATTTCAGCAGCAAATTATTTTAATTGCAGAAAAAAGGGCATAACCTCCACGACTATAGCTTGCCTTATAGCGACCCTTGCCCAACACCACCGGATTCCATTGTGGACTCTGGACAAAAACATCGAGAGAACGAAGTCCATAATTGGTTTTGAAGTTTACCAACCCAAGGGACTCCGATAGCAAATTCCAAATAAAGAATTTGTTAGAAGATAAAAAACTTTTGTTTGGCTTCCAGTTTTTATCGTAATATTCCCGAACTCCAGATTTCAATTTTTCAATCCACTGAGTCTCTCAATGAACTTACAAAATACGTTGAAAAATATAAACAGCGATAGTTCAAATTTGACATGACGTCGATACGTCACATCACTTTCCAACCGACCGCTGCGGCGGAATCTCAATTCACCTTCCGGTAGGTATTTTATCCAAAATTAAGATAGGGTTTACTATCCAACATATTGTTTTTATTAGTCTATAATTGATATGTAAATATATATATAAACATATCAATAATATGCTATAATAGACGATATGGATAACATGAGTATTTCAAAACAAGTAAAACGAGTCATTGATACTATGAATCCAGGATCAATTTTCGGGCTCAATGATTTTTCAAAGTTTAATAATGCACAGGCCGTATCGCTTGAGCTCAGTCGTCTTTTCAAGAAAGGCGAAATTCAAAGAATAACAAAGGGAAAATATTATGTCCCTAAAAACTCAAGATTCGGTAAGTTAGGACCTTCAGAGTGGGAAATTCTTGAGCGACTTGTTATAGAGAGCGGTGGATATTTTGCAGGACCTACAGCTCTGAACCGAATTGGAGCAACAACGCAAATTCCCTCAACAGTTACAATTCGAGGTGCTAGGTCGACTAGAACTCTCAACATAGGATCATTGGTTGTTAAATTCTATAAATCCGGTAACGAGATGGCCTCTTTGAAGCAAGCAAAGCTTACAGATATTCTCGAAACGCTCAGGCTTATTAAGCGGACACCCGACGGCTCTGTTGAAAAAACCATAGCTATTGTTAAAGCAAATCTAAAAGGACTTACCAAAGAAGATCAGCACTTGGTGATCAAACTATCAATGCGAGAAAGACCTTATGTCAGAGCTCTTCTCGGAGCGTTACTTGAAGATATCGGCACAAAAAAAATAGACCCTATGAAAATAGGGCTAAATGCCTTATCAAAATATAAAATTGGGATTTCAAAGAAAGATCTTCCCAATCAAGCCAAATGGGGAATTATTTGAATCTTCACGAAAACCCATCAGATTTTCAAGATGCTATCAACGCAACATCAAAGGATTTAGGAATTCGTGAAGTTTATATTGAGAAGGACTATTGGGTTTCATATGTTTTATGGAAATTGAGTCTTTCTACTCACTCTAAATATTTTGTATTTAAAGGCGGAACATCGCTTTCAAAGGCACATAAAATTATTTACAGATTTTCTGAAGATATTGACCTGTCTGTCCTTGCATCAAATATGACTGATGCAAAAATAAAAAGTCTTATTAGTAAAGTAGCCAACGAAATTACAGGTGATGCACTTCCTGAAAAAAAGGTCGCCGGCTTAACAAATAAGTTTGGTACAAGTAGAGCCACGGTTCACAGCTATCCCAGCATTGTGGCCTCAAAAAATTTTGAATCAGTAAGTGATCAAATTTTTATAGAGATAAACAGCTTTACTGAACCTGCACCAAATCAGAAAGTTCGCATTAAGTCCATGATTGGTGAGTTTCTCGAAAAACGAAATAATACTCAGTTGGTCAAAGAATTCAATCTTCGAAGCTTTGAAGTTCAAGTGCTAGATTTGAGAGTGACATTCATCGAAAAAATATTAGCACTTTGTTACGCATCCTTTGAAGATGGGAAATCTCTTGGTGAGAAAACAAGAAAAGTTGTGCGTCATTTTTATGACCTAACAGCCATGCAAACTTCACCAGATTTAAAAAAATTTCCATCAGATTCAAAAATGAAAGAAATGATAACAAAAATTAGAAAATCCGAACGACTTGAATCTAGAACAAAGTGGGCAGACCGCAAACTCATTGAATGCCATTTATTCGAAAATATCGAAAATTCACTGAAGTCGATTGAATCATACTATAAAACAGAGCTAGCTCCTCTTGTTTTTCGAAAGTCTGATATGATATCTTTCAATGAGGTAAAAAAAACCTTCAAAAAAATTCAAAAGTTTTTAATTGAACATAACTTATAAAAATCACGTCTAATTTTTGTGATAATCGCATTAATTTTTCCCTTTTCCTTACTTAAATTTATCACCAAAGTAATCTTCGTATACAACGGTATACTTGCAGTGTGGGAGGTACGCAGACTTAATAGATATCACAATAAGTTATAGGCCTATTACCTAGAGGTAAAGATTTACAGTTACTAAGGGCGTCGATACTAGGATCGGCGGGCACGTTTTTTTATCTTGAGAATCTGCACATCCAATAAAATGGAATCTGAAGAACTTCAAGAACTGATGAGATCAACGGTAGGCGATTTCTAAGAACTTCAATTTTGGATTTTCGTAATTTTCTGATTCTAAAAAATAAATGGGATCAACCTTGTGAACCAAAGCAAAAAACTTGCTGTTGTTAGAGAAATTGTCATTCCTACACCTCACAAGTTTTTTACTGTAACAATCAATCTATCAATTACAGACGGCTAATCGTCGCAACAAGCGGAGCAATCAACAAGCTCACAACACTCATCACTTTAATTAAGATCGCAACACCTGGGCCCGATGTATCTTTGAACGGGTCACCAACAGTGTCACCAACAACAGCTGCTTTGTGTGTTTCAGATCCCTTTGGATGTCCTGGGATTCCACCTTTTTCAATAAACTTTTTAGCGTTATCCCAAGCACCACCGGCATTGGCCATAAATAATGACATCGTTGCACCCACAGCAAGGGATCCCGCAAGAAGGCCCGCCAATGCTTGTGCACCCAATGCAAAACCCACAGCCACAGGAGCTAAAACGGCAACTAACCCTGGCAACATCATTTCAGATAAAGCAGCTTTCGTTGCGATATCCACGATTTTTTTAGGTTCAGGTTCAGCTTTACCTTGAAGTAATCCTGGAATTTCTGCGAACTGTCGGCGAATTTCTTCAACGATGCTTCCAGCGGCACGACCCACAGCTGTCATTGTTGTTGCACCAACAAAGAATGGTAAAATCGACCCCAATAAAATTCCCATTAAAACTTCAGCTGAAGCTAAATCCAAAGATAACTTTCCAAGACCTGCAAGTTCACGAACGTGATTCACTTCCAAGTTGTAAGCAGAAAAAAGTGCAACCACTGTTAAAATCGCAGATCCAATGGCAAAACCTTTTCCGATGGCAGCAGTGGTATTACCCACAGCATCTAATTCATCAGTGATGTCTCGAACTTCTTTTCCAAGACCTGACATTTCAGAAATACCACCCGCATTATCTGCAATGGGTCCGTAAGCATCGACAGTCATCACAACGGCAGTTCCTGCAAGCATTCCCACTGCAGCCATGGCGACTCCGTAAAGGCCCAAGAAATAATTACTAATAAAAGCTGCAAGAACGACGATTAAAATTGGAATCGCAACAGACTCCATCCCAATTGCCAAACCACGAATCACTCCTGTTCCCGGACCAGTCATTGCTGCTTCAGCAACCAAACGAATTGGTTTTGCAGCAGTGTAATACTCTGTAATAAGACCAATTAAAGCTCCACCTACGGCTCCAGCTGCGAGGGCCCAAGTCACACCTTGATTCACACCGAAGAATGGAACAACAAACCATGCGGCAACTGTTAAAAGCACAGGAGTAATAATCAAAGAATTTCTTAATACCGAGGCCGGCGATCCACCACGTAATGCTCTCGCAATGAAGATAACGATGATTGAAATAATCAAACCCACTGCCGATAAAACCAAAGGCATAACGATGGCTGCAGTTTTTGCATTTTCTATACTTGAAGCGCCAAACATTCCCAATGAAACTTCTGACATTGTGTAACCGATGGCCATGGCAGCAACAATAGCTGCAACCATGGATTCATAAATATCAGCACCCATTCCTGCAACGTCACCGACGTTATCACCAACGTTATCTGCAATAACGCCTGGATTTCTTGGATCATCTTCTGGAATTCCTTGAATGACTTTTCCTGCGATATCAGCTCCGACATCGGCAGCTTTCGTGTAAATCCCACCACCGATTCGAGCGAATAAAGCAATTGATGAAGCGCCCACTGCAAAGGAATGTAAAATCGTAGAAATTTGAGCAGAATCTTTAAAAGCGATAAACAATCCGCCAAGACCCAACAAACCAAGTCCAGCCACAGAGAGCCCCATGACAGCTCCACCGTCTAAGGCAACTAAAAGAGCGTTTCCTTTGATTCCAGTTGTGGCAGCTTGAGTTGTGCGAACGTTTGCATAAGTTGCCGCTTTCATTCCAAAGAAACCAGCAAGCAAACTCAAAATTGCACCAAGTAAAAATGATCCAGAAGAAACAATTCCTAATGCAAAAAACAAGGCAAGACCAACAACAATAGAATAAACAAATAACACTTTATATTCGCGCATTAAAAAGGCCATGGAACCTTCACGGATGTAACCCGCGATACGATTCATGGTTTCATTGCCAGCGGGCTGAGCTTTCACGCGAAGGTAAAGACCGAGGGCGATGAATATGCCAACAGTTCCAGCAATCAAAGGAAGCAAGAGTAGGTTTGCGTTCACAGAAGGAGTCCTCCAAAAAGTAGTAGTTCAATATTGTCGTTAATCGAATTACTACAGCTACTTGAGTGATTCCCTCGAGTCAAGAACGTGCTGAAAATCAAAATCATTCATTCATGATTCATTCACGAAAAACAATTGAAAATTAAATCGGCTGTCCCAGTTCCACAGAAACAACTTTAGCTAAATATTCTTCTTTCACAGTGGAAACTGAAAGTGTTTGGGCACCGACTCTTTCAGGCTCTGCTAATAAAGTAGACAAGTATCGCTCAGAATAGCTCGCGATCATGACAACAATATTTTTACCGGCCATGTCTGGTCTTTCAGCAACTTTTAATCCTGCTGCAACGGCAGCACCTGAAGAAATACCCACGGGAATTCCCTCTTTTTTAATCACATCACGAGCTGTCATCAAAGCTTCTTCGGAAGAAATCTGAATGACTTCATCGACAATGCTGTCATCGTAATTTTTTGGAACAAAGCCAGCACCAATTCCTTGTATTTTATGGGGCGAAGGTTTTCCGCCGCTCAAAACGGGGCTTTCCAGGGGCTCAACAGCAATCATTTTTACAGTGTGTTTTTTATC
>JBKCTJ010000030.1:0-6900 GCA_046318875.1 Pseudobdellovibrionaceae bacterium
GTTGTGCCTAAACTGCGGGATTGGGGTGATCGCTTCGAATACTTAAAACTTGAAAACGTTCCCGGTGAATTTCCTTTTACTGCCGGAGTCTTTCCACTGAAGCGCGCTGATGAAGATCCAAAGCGAATGTTTGCTGGCGAAGGAACACCTGATCGGACAAATCGTCGATTTCATTATTTATGTCAGGGTGAAAAGTCCCATCGTCTTTCCACAGCATTTGACAGCGTGACTTTGTATGGTCATGACCCTGCTGAGCGCCCAGATATTTTCGGTAAAGTCGGCGAGAGCGGTGTGAGCATCTGCACCCTAAACGATATGAAAAAACTCTACGCAGGTTTTGACCTCTGTTCCACCAGCACAAGTGTCAGCATGACCATCAATGGGCCAGCACCTATGATTCTGGCCTTTTATTTTAATACGGCCATTGATCAGCAAGTTGATAAAAAGGAAAAGGACTTAGGGCGCAAGCTCACAGCGCAAGAACTTCACGATGTTCAAAAATACACATTGTCCCAAGTTCGTGGGACTGTGCAGGCAGATATTTTAAAAGAAGACCAAGGTCAAAACACCTGTATTTTTTCCATCAACTTTGCTTTGAAAATGATGGGGGATATTCAGGAATATTTCGTCAATCAACAAATTCGAAATTTTTATTCCGTCAGTATTTCCGGTTATCACATTGCTGAAGCCGGCGCGAATCCAATTTCTCAACTGGCATTTACGTTATCGAATGGATTTACTTTTGTTGAATATTATTTAGCTCGTGGTTTGAAAATTGATGATTTTGCTCCAAATCTTTCTTTCTTTTTCAGTAATGGCTTAGATGCAGAATATTCTGTGTTAGGCAGGGTTGCACGCAGGATTTGGGCTGTGGCTATTCGGGATCTGTATCGCGGCAATGAGCGCTCACAGAAATTAAAATATCATATTCAGACGAGCGGACGGTCTTTGCACGCTCAAGAAATTGACTTCAATGACATTCGAACAACTCTTCAAGCTTTGCTTGCAATTAACGACAATTGCAATTCACTGCATACCAATGCCTATGATGAAGCCATCACGACTCCGACCGAAGAATCGGTTCGGCGAGCCATGGCAATTCAAATGATCATCAACCGTGAATTTGGAATGAGTAAAAACGAAAACCAAAATCAGGGAAGTTATTTCATTGAAGAACTCACGGATTTGGTCGAAGAGGCCGTTCTGGCAGAATTTCAAAAAATTTCTGAACGAGGCGGGGTTTTAGGAGCAATGGAAACCCAGTATCAAAGATCAAAGATTCAAGAAGAGTCCATGCATTACGAACATCTCAAACACACAGGTGATTTGCCAATTATTGGAGTCAATACGTTTATCGATCCAAAAACTTTAGAAGCACAGTACATCCCACCGAAGATCGAATTGGCAAGGGCCTCTTATGACGAGAAAAATTCACAAATGTCTGCTGTAAAAAAATATCAAATCGATCATCAAGATGAGGCAATCAAAAGCTTAAATGATTTAAAAAACGCTGTTCTCACAGGGAAAAATATTTTTGAGTCATTAATGAGTGCGGCAAGACATTGCTCGCTTTATCAGATGACGGAGGCCCTTTATCAAGTTGGTGGACAGTACAGACGTAACTTGTAGTTCAAATATCCCATCATATCCTATCATTTTCATGAGTCGCACTCTCTAGCCGGGGACAACGATTTTGATTAGCTTCTTTTTATGAAATCCGACATGGATTTTATGAAGTTACACCAATTTGTAAAAAGGAGAAAAAATGAAAACATATATCGCAGCGACAGTCCTAGTTTTATTCACATCAAATGCTTTGGCAGGAAACGTTGGTGTCACACTTGAAGTGTGTGACAATTCCAAATTTGGAAATACCTTAAAAGGTGCAGCAGAAAGAAGTCTTCAAATTAGTGCAAATGAAACTATTCTAACTGAGAAATCATTTGCTGCTGAATCCGGAACTTTGCATGTCAGTGTCAGATATTGGAGTGACGTGTGCAGCACGGTCATGACTAGAAAGGGTATTCCCGAAGAGTTAGATTTAAAAAATAAAGGTCGCCATGCCAAGGTTTACACACTGATTGGTTTTATGCCAAAAAGTGGTCAGCGTATTGATTCATTCATCACGACTGATGTGGGTTACAAGATTGATCCAAAGCAACTTGTTCAGTTGTCAGGTCATTCTTTGAGGATTGAAAAAGACAATAAATTTTTCATAACAAAAAACGTTCCAACATCAGGTATTGCAAGTTTAAGTTTAGTTGGCATTTTGGATTTAGATCGTAACTTGCTTTTCGATAACTTACGTTCGACAGAGGGGGGTCAAATTAATTTTGAAGTAGCTTCCCAGCCCACTGCAGATCAGCTGGCTTTAAACAAATTTTTGGGTTTTCATGCCAAGGGCCCTATTTCTGAGGATGAAATTTTGAACAAGGTTTTTATTCGAGATTCTCAAAAAGAACGTCCATCCGATCACGATGTTTCAATGGAGTATATTAAAAATGATGTTCGAAGTGCCTTGACGGGAGTTGTGATTCGCACATCAGTTCCTGGTTTAGAGCAAGTCAGTATTACTTTATAATTATTTTAAAAAATAATGAAGAGAAACTTGATTACACCTCGGATCGGTTCAAGTTTCTCGTTGATTCAAATTTTAAAGTGAATAAGAATGTTCGACGAATTCAACGAAATAAATCCTGTCATTATTGCCTGTTTTGGTCGCTTCGATTAAAGTCGTAAAATTGTTCGAAGTCATGAACCTAGATGTGCAAAAGGAAAATTCGTCACCATTGTCTATATAAAACTGAGGGTCCAGATTTTTTGTTTTCTCATTTTTAGTCAGTATAAATTTTTCCTTTTTCGTCGCTGTGAGCATCTTACAAACAGAATAGTTGAAAAGAATTTCTTTCATGATGAAAGCTTGAACTTTTCAATAAAGGAGATTCGATGCTCATTTACCAAGTGCGAGGGATCACAGCTGCTCTCGGCAGGACCATTTCGGCTTTTGGCTGGACCATTTCGGCTATCGCCCTTGGTTTGATTGTGAGTGGGTGTGCGACATCAGGCAATTCTGAAAAGATCAGCGACCATGATGAAGCTGTTCAGCAGCGGACTGCGCGAATGTCGGATCGGCTCTAGAATTCTTCGAGCTCAGGAATTCGGCTGAATGCAATTCTGGTCGGTGCAGTGTCTAAAACATTTTTTAATGACCCGATATGAACTGCATTTTTGCCGAATTTTTTATTGATCTCGTCCACTGTTTTAAAAACGCGTTCTTTTTTATCATTTTCAAAAAATGAAATCTGATGTTCTTTCTCATCAATAAAATCACTTAAAACAATACTGACTTTCATGGGCTTTTGATTTTTAGGAATGGATTTCCAATATTCAACAATCAAGCTTGCAAGCTGAGAGGTGTTGGATGTTTCAAAAGTTTTCTCTTCAGTTTCCATTCGCAAATTATTGTAAAATTTAATGGAGATTCCAAGCTTACGACACATTAAACCTTCGTCCCGCATGCGCTGACAAGCTTTGTTTAAAAGCTTCAGAGCAATCATTCTTGAAGCTGGCAGGGTCCTCGCATCCGGTGGCAAGACATGTTGATGGCTCATGGATTTCTGCGAGCTCTTTGGAATTTGAAACGAATATCCCCGGAACAGGTAAAAATATCTGGGTCCAATAAGGCTTTTCCAAGCACCCTTCATTTGATTTTCGTTGAGTGCTAGAAGCTGTTTCATGCTGTTAATGCCTTGGGCATTGAGCCTTGCTTCCATTTTTGATCCAACCCCAGGAATATCCCGAAGCTTTAAATTTTCTAAGCGCCCTGGTAATTCGGATTTTTTTACTAAACTTAATCCGTTTGGTTTGATAAAATCCGCAGCCATTTTTGCGATGAGGATATTTGGTGCAATTCCGATAGAACAAGTGAGGGCTTCCCCGACATCCTTATAAATCTGCTGACGCAACTTTTCAGCCAGGTCCATGG
This sequence comes from Pseudobdellovibrionaceae bacterium, assembly GCA_046318875.1. Taxonomy (GTDB): domain Bacteria; phylum Bdellovibrionota; class Bdellovibrionia; order Bdellovibrionales; family Bdellovibrionaceae; genus JBKCTJ01. The sequence goes on from JBKCTJ010000030.1 coordinate 3,986, forward strand.
CTTTTTCTGGTTGTTGTTGAGTGCCCGTGAGTTCAAAACAAATTTCATCAATGGAACAGACCGAATGGATTGGTAAAATTTTATCACAAGCTGCTATAATCTGATGATGATACTCGATGTACTTTCGATGTTCGCCCACGACAAATTTAATTTCGGGGCACAGGGTCCTGGCGTCTTTGACCAGAGTTCCAGTTTTAATCCCAAATTTTTTTGCAGGGTAACTGGCTGCTAGAACCGAAGTGTTCTCAGCTTGCATCGGAATCACGGCAATGGGCTGGCCGCGCAGTGCGGGATTAAGCTGTTGTTCGCAAGACGCGAAAAAAGAATTCATATCCAAATATAAGAATCGAATTTCAGCCACGATGGAGGCCCTGAGAAGACCACTTTGCATAAATTTGATCGGCGATGTCCACGCCGTCACAAGCTGCTGATGTAATGCCCCCTGCGTAACCGGCGCCTTCGCCGCAGGGATAAAGACCGCGATGGGAAATGCTCTCCATAGTCACTTGATCCCTTGTTACTCGAATAGGGCAACTGGTTCGGGATTCCACGCCGTAGAGCTGTGCATCTTTGGATATAAAACCCTTCATGGACTGATTGAATTGCTGAAAAGATTCCTGAATTTTCTGTAACATAAAATTTGGTAAAATATTTTGGAATTGAACGTTCACCGTGCCTGAAGGGGAAGAGCCTTTAACTAAATCATATTTGTTTTTATTTCCGCTCTCCAAAAAATCAATCAGATTTTGAGCTGGCAATTGTTTTGTTCCACCTAAAATTCCAACTTGGTGAAATGCTTTTTTTTCTAGTTCTTCACGAAGCTTCAACCCACCGAACAAGTCATTGCCAAAGTTTTTTTGGTGATCAATGGAGATAACAATAGCTGCATTTGCATAAGGTGAGTTTCTGGCATAATTGCTCATGCCATTGCAGACAATGCGGTCTGCTTCAGTTCCACTGGAGAGAACAAAACCGCCAGGGCACATGCAAAATGAATAAACTCCGATCCCGCTTCGATGATCGTGGTGAGTCAGTTTATAATTAGCTGAACCCAATTTGGGATGATTCGCATGCTGTCGATACTGAATTTCATTGATCAGCTGTTGTGGGTGCTCCACACGCAAGCCCATAGCAAAGGATTTGCCTTCTAAAAAAACACCTTGGTCATGAAGTCTAAAAAGCATATCTTCAGCGGAGTGCCCAGTCGCCAGCACAACGTGATCGGCATCGTGGGTCTTTCCATATTCATCAACAACGCCAGTGACAGCTTTATTTTGAAAAACGAATTCTGTGATTTGGTGATCAAAAAAGATTTCGCAGCCTTTGGAAATTAAAAATTCTCGAAGCTTGGGAATGACTCGACGAATGCGGTCAGACCCTACGTGGGGGTTTGATAGATATTCAATTTCTGCTGGCGCTCCGAAATTGACTAACCGATTTAAAACATAGGGAATATGGGGAGACTTAATTCGAGTGATTAGTTTTCCATCGGAATATAACCCCGCGCCACCTTCGCCGTAACAGACATTGTTACGGGAGTCTAATTTGCCATAGCGCCAGAATTGATTGATTCCTAAAATTCTTTTTTCTGATTTGGAACCTCTTTCAAAAAGTCTGCAGGGGATACCTCGTTCAACCAAGCGCAGTGCCGCGAAAAGTCCCGCGGGACCGCTGCCAATGACGATGGGTTTGTTATTCTGACCTTGGGGCTGAGTGATCTGATCTAAATGTATTTGTGGGCGTTCTAGTTTTTCATTTTGTTCGGCGACCTCTAGGGAATAGACAAAATGAACGTCGTGTCTGCGTCTGGCATCTAGTGATTTTTTTAAAACACGGTATTCCCCATGATCGGGGATCATCCACTGCAAATGTTCATGCAGCTCGGAATCAATGGGGACTTGAATGTTTGAAATGATCTTTGCCATAAAATGAGCTTTGGATATAACATGAAACCCGATTCAAGGTCCACGATCAGATCAACTCATGAGGGATTATCATGTCTGCAATCACTAAAGTGCTTCCCCGTAAAATTCTTTCACGTCTTGTGGGGGTCATTGTTCACTTGCCATTTCCATGGCCGATCACTCAAATTTTGATATTTGTCTTTGCTCAGTATTATAAGATCAATCTGAATGAAGCTGACGACGAAGGTGTGGGTTTTAAAAGTTTAGGCGATTTTTTCGTGCGGAAATTAAAAAGCTCGGCAAGGCCCCTGGGAACCAGTGATTTTCTTCATTGTGCCGACAGTAAAATCACCCAGCAAGGGGATTTATTGGATGGGCATTTGATTCAAGCCAAGGGAAGAACTTACCGAGTGGATCATCTATTTGATGATCCGCGGGCTTACGAGACTTATAAAAATGGATATTTTCTGACTTATTATTTATGTCCGACGGACTACCATAGGGTCCACGCGCCCATCACTGGGATCATTGATATCATGAAATATTTGCCTGGTGATTTATGGCCGGTGAATGAATGGAGCACTCACAATGTGCCAAATATTTTTTGTTTAAACGAACGGGTCATCGTGAATATGAAAAATGACCACGGTTCAGTGAGCTTGGTTTTTGTTGGCGCCACCAATGTCGGTTTTATCGAAATGGCTTTCGATGGCAGGTTGCAGGGTAATCACGGACAAGTGCCAAGGGAATTTCAGTATTCACCCACAGTCAAAATCAATAAGGGTGAAGAACTGGGAAGATTCCGCATGGGCAGCACCGTTGTTTTGTTGATGGACATGGCTATGAAAAAGTATTTGTTGTCCCAAGCGGGCGTGAATGAAAATGAATTGTCAAAGCACATTCATTTTGCCAATTCACAAACAGGGGAAGTCAAAGTCCGCGAGAATTTTTTGAAAACTTAAAGTGATCTTTGTTGTTGAGTCTGTAGCTAATCCAATAGCTAATCCAATA